>NZ_JBWJPD010000037.1:0-1393 GCF_056393165.1 Stenotrophomonas sp. Steno-C17 | reverse complement strand
TCCCCAGGGATACAGGGAGGCGCTGCACGGAGCGCTTGATAAACCCTTACTCCGCCAGCATCGCCGCCAGCTTCTCGCGGGCCGGGCCGGCCAGCTTCGGGTTGTCCAAGGCGAAGCGGATCGTCGCTTCCACCAGACCCAGGTGCGTGCCGCAGTCAAACCGCGTGCCCTCGAAGCGGTAGGCATCCACCGGCTCCTGTGCCAGCAGCGCGGCAATCGCATCGGTCAGCTGGATCTCGCCACCGGCACCACTGCCGGTCTGCTCCAGCAGCTCGAAGATCTTCGGGCTCAGTACGTAGCGACCGACCACCGCCAGATCGCTCGGCGCGTCTTCCGGCTTGGGCTTTTCCACGATCTGCGAGATGCGACCCTTGCGGCCATCGAACGCCTCGGTGGCGACGATGCCGTAGCTGGCGGTCTTCTCGTGCGGCACGTCTTCCACCGCGATCACGCTGGCACCACTGGCCTCGTTCAGATCGGCCATCTGCTTCAGCGCACCGGCGCCGCGGTTCCAGATCAGATCGTCGGGCAGCAGCACGGCAAACGGCTCGTCGCCAATCACCGCCTTGGCGCACAGCACGGCGTGGCCCAGGCCCAGTGCCTCGGCCTGGGTGACGAAGATCGCGCGCACGCCTTCGGGCAGCACGTGGCGGATCAGCTCCAGCTGTTCCTGCTTGCCGGCGCGCTCCAGCTTCTGTTCCAGCTCGTAGGCCTTGTCGAAGTAATCGGCAACGGCGTGCTTGTAGCGGTTGGTGATGAACACCAGGGTGTCACAGCCCGCCTCGATCGCCTCGTCCACTGCGTACTGGATGAGAGGCCGATCGATGATCGGCAGCATTTCCTTCGGAACCGTCTTGGTGGCGGGCAGGAAACGGGTACCCAGGCCTGCCACCGGGAAAACTGCCTTGCGAATGCGCTTGCTCATTAGTGCCTGCTGGCCTCTCGTGCGGGGAATGGCACGACTTTAGCGGACGAGATGTATGCATCTTGTTCGATTGGCGAGAACTCGGGCATGGTCGCGAACAGGATTTCCTGGATCGCGCCGGTGTCGTAGCTCACCGTTGCCTCACGCAGCTTGGGCACGTTGCCCAGCACCAGATCGCGCGAGAAGGTACGCACGCCGGCTTCCAGCACCTTCGGGTGCGAGGTCGGGCGGTAGTCTTCGTCGGAATAGAACAGCGTCTCGTGCAGCTTCTCGCCCGGGCGCAGGCCGGTGTAGATGATCGGAATGTCCTTGTACGGCTGCTTGCCGGCCAGGCGGATCATCTGTTCGGCCAGCACACGGATCGGCACGGGCTCGCCCATGTCCAGCGTGTAGATGGCCCCGTGCGAGGCCGAGGCAGCCGCCTGCAGGATCAGCTGGCAGGCCTCGGGAATGGTCATGAAGTAACGG
>NZ_JBWJPD010000036.1:0-1770 GCF_056393165.1 Stenotrophomonas sp. Steno-C17 | reverse complement strand
ATTCGGTGCACGCCACGCGAGATCACCGAGTCGGGCGTGGAGTACCGTGATGGAAAGATGGTGAAGAAGCGCGTTATTGGATTCGCCGAATGCCAGCAGACGTTCGTTATCGAAGAACTGAACACCATCGTTGACATCCAGTATCCGCGTGAGGGCCTGGCGAAGTGGCAAGAGATCGGAAAGCGCGCAGCGTCGCTTCTGACTGACAACATTTCCACGGTAGGCGGGAGCTGATCCTGTGAAGGATTCCCTGAACATGAAGGGCGCCGGCATCGCTGGTTTCGCTGTCGACGTATCTCTCTTCTCCCGTCGTATGCTTGCCCGTGTCTCATCGCAAGGATCGCAATGCAACCGTTGAAGTCGCCCGTGGCTGGCCTGTTGATCACGCTCTTGCTGGGTGCGTGCGCGCAGGCTGAAACGCCGCGTAGACCGCCGCGCCTTCTGACGAATGAGCAGGGGTGTTCGATCACAATCGACAACCAGCCGATCAATCCCTACCAGGTTCCCTCACCCATCGAGCGGGCCTGCGTGGGGCCCTATCAGCTGGAGTTGCCGCAGAACTACTTCAGCACACAGATGGGGCCAGAGCACGATGGAAGCTTCTCACTCGCAGTGGAGTACCCATCGCTGCAGCCGTTCAAGCCCGGGGAGCGGATGAACCTGAGTGCGGATGTCTCCATTCGCACCGTCAGAATCGACTATACCTACATTGATCGCGTCAACCTGTGGGACGTAATGCGCAAGAGCTACACGCGCAAGGAATACCAGCAAGGCGATCCGTCCGAGACTCTGGAAGAGCGCATCAAAGGTGATCCAGTGCATGGCCTGGTGCCTTACTACGTCGACGTGGCAAAGGTTCAGGAGTTCTACCGGAAGCAGGGATTCGATGAACGCGCACCGATCATCCAGCACATTTACTGGCAGTACGACTGGTTCGTTTCCCGCAATGCAGCGGACCAGATCGACCAGTTGATCAAGTGCACCACCCGGGATGTCGCGGAATCGGGTGTCATGTACCGTGATGGAAAGATGGTCAAGAAGCCGGTCTTTGGCTTTGCCGAGTGCAACCAGCGGTTTGTCATCGAGGAACTGAGTGTCATTGCCGAAGTGCACTATCCGCGGGAAGGCATTGCGGACTGGAAGACGATCAGGGAGCGCTCCCGTGCGCTGCTGATCGACAACAGTGCTGCGGAAAGAACCCGGTAGTCATGTGAATCTCGCCCTGAGGACGAACAAGCGGACTACCAACGATGGTCGCAACATAAACGAACGGCAGACGTGTCGCCGTACGCTTGCCCGTGTCTCATCGCAAGGATCGCAATGCAACCGTTGAAGTCGCCAGTGGCTGGCCTGTTGATCACGCTCTTGCTGGGTGCGTGCGCGCAGGCTGAAACGCCGGGTAGACCGCCGCGCCTTCTGACGAATGAGCAAGGCTGTTCGATCACAATCGACAACCAGCCGATCAATCCCTACCAGGTTCCCTCACCCATCGAGCGGGCCTGCGTGGGCCCCCATCAGCTGGAGTTGCCGCAGAATTACTTCAGCACACAGATGGGGCCCGAGCACGATGGAAGCTTCTCACTCGCATTGGAGTACCCATCGCTGCAGCCGTTCAAGCCTGGTGAGCGGATGCACATTACGGTCGATGCATCGGTCCGCACGGTACGGCTCGGTTACATGTACATCGGCCAGGCCGACGTCTGGGACGTGATGCAGCGCAGATACACTCCCCGGTCAAGCCGTATTGATGACCCAGCTGCATCACTGGAA
>NZ_JBWJPD010000035.1:0-3576 GCF_056393165.1 Stenotrophomonas sp. Steno-C17 | reverse complement strand
GAGGAATCACTTACACCTTTAGTGCCCCAACAATCGAACAGGCGAGATCGAAAGCTTTGGAGGGCTGTGAGGTTCGGAGTTCCGGTAGCAGTTGTACTGTTATTTACTCCGCATGCAGCATGTCGGAGTTCAAGCCCTATCGATGAAGAGCTGCCCCATTTCTGTGATGGCGCGAAAGTGATCTTCGGCCCGGCGTTCGAGAGCGGCCTGTCCAGCCAGACGATGCAGCAGGGTGGCATGGGGCAGATCCTGACGCCCCTGATCCTGGCGGCGCCCCCAGTGGCCGCTGCGTTCCTCCAAGGCACACTGGGCACCTTCATGGCATATTGGCAGATAGGCGGTGGCGCTGAGGCTACCGCGAGTAGCGATGAACTCCCGCCAGGGCAGCACACGCCTGCACAGGGGACTAGTTCCAGCAGCGCTCCTTCTGCCGATCCGGGCCAGGGCGCGATCTCTGGTTATGGTGTCGGTCGCTCGGCCGAAACCAGGCAGGACACCGGGAAGTATGGACAGGCTAATGCCTGATCAAGCAATACCGATCTCGTTTGATGGAGGTGTGCGTATGAAACTTGTTGCAATGCTTCTGCTTCTGATCCTTTCCAACGTGGCGTTGGCGGAGGGCGGGTGTCCGCCAGGGCAGTACCCGGTTGGGGGGCAGGGTGTGGGTGGTTGTGCGCCGATACCAGGCGGGCAATCTGGCGCTGCTCGCAGTAGCTCGGTTCCCACAGGAAAATGGGAAGCCCGATGGGGCGCATTGGCTAAGGATGCAGCTACCCAGACAGGTGGGCGCTTGGCGATTGGTGTGGCAGAAGGAAAGAGATCAAAGAAGGAAGCAAGATCGCTCGCGCTCTCTGAGTGTCTGCGGATGGGCGGGCAGGAATGCAAAATCATTCTTGAGTACTTCAATCAGTGCGCTGCACTGGCTGCGCCAGTGATTGGCTCTGCTCCTCTGACGAATGTAACGACTGTGGCATATCGTTCGCCGAGTGAAGATGAGGCGAAGGTGGAATCAGTGCGGCGTTGCGAGTCCGAGGGTAAAGGGCGCAGTTGTACAGTTATCTACGCCGCATGCAGCATGTCTGAGTTCAAGCCCTATCGATGAAGAGCTGCCGCAGTTCTGTGATGGCGCGAAGCTGATCCTCGGTTCTTCGTTCGAGGACGGCCTGTCCAGCCAAGCGATGCAGCAGGGCGGCTTGGGGCTGATCGTGACGACCCTGATCCTGACGCGCCCCAATGGCTGCAATATTCTTCGAGGGCACGCTGGGCACCTTCATGGCAGATTCGCAGATAGGCGGCGGCGCGTCGGGCGCGCCGAGTGCTGATGGCCGTCCGCCGGGGCAGCGCACGCCGGAGCAGCCTTCAAATAGATCACGGCCAGTGACGGGCCTCGGTGATGCGGCCGGAAGCTCGAACTACGCAGTAATGGGTCGTCAGAACAATGGGACGAACCTTCAAGGTTCTGGTAAGTATGGGAATGCGTCATAGTTGTTGATCCTAGGAAAGTGGAGACTTTTGAGGTGAAAAGAATCTTCTGCGCGATACTCTTCTTGTTCGTATCGACTGAGGTCTACGCTGAAGGGGGTTGCCCGTCTGGCCAATACCCTGTGGGTGGTCAGGGCGTTCAGGGCTGTGCGCCGATCCCTCAGAGTGGCTCTGCTGTCCCCGTTTCGCGGCCTACGGGAAAGTGGGAGACGCGTTGGGGTGCAATCGCTCGCGACGCGAAGCCGACCCCTGGAGCGCGTTTGGCAATCGGTGTCGCAGAATCTCGACGGAGCAAGAAGGACGCTAGTGCCATCGCGCGTGCCCAATGCGTCGAAGGCGGCGGCAATGATTGTCGTGTGCTTCTGGCTTACAACAATCAATGTGCCGCCCTTTCGGGTCCTGTTGTGAGTGATTTGGCGGCAAAAGGTGGAATCACCTACGCAGCCGGCGCGCCGGACGTTGAGGAGGCAGAGGCGAACTCGATGCGCAGCTGTCAAGGTGCAGCAGGTGGTCAACGTTGCATGGTAGTTTATTCTGCCTGCAGCATGGCTGAGTTTAGACCTTTTAACTGAATTCTTGCCGCTGGCAAATATGGATCCGCGAGTTGAAACTCAGCTTTCGTGTTAGCCGTTGTGTTGACCCCGAGGTAAAGAATGTCCAGGCTTTCTCTGCGGTGCTCAGTTCTTTATGCAGCATTGGCGATGGTGACTTTGTCGTGCCCGGCATCGGTAAGGGCAGAAGGCGGTTGTCCCCAGGGACAGTACCCGATAGGCGGTCAAGGTGTTCAGGGCTGCGCGCCAATTCCAAGCAGCGGCGGGGTGCCCGGTCCGGCGCGCCCCAGTGGCAAATGGATAAAAACCTGGGGCGCCATATCGCTTTCTCCTGATGGCGCTTCCGGTGCGGCCGCAGGGAGGTTGAGTAAGTCCGAAGCGGTAAGGGACGCGATAGCCGTCTGCGCAAACAGTGGCGGTCGATCCTGTGCAGCTGCCTTCACCTACAAGCATCAATGCGCGGCGGCAGCCGTGCCAGATGCAGGCGAAGGTGGGACGAGCTTCTCGAGTTCGCCGACGATTGAACAGTCGAAGAAGATGGTGTTGGAACGATGTGCAGCTAAAGGTGGGCTCAAGTGTCGGGTCGTGTACTCCGAATGCAGTGAGCCCATTTACCATTCCTACTGAAGATGAGGCAAGCGCGCTTCGCGTTTCTGCAAGCTTGATTGTTGTAAAGGAACAGATGACGGAGAGTTTTTTCCTTCATGGAGTTGGCATCTAAGCTGGAAGTCCTTCGAAACGCCATCGTCGACATCGACGCTGGCAGAAGTCGCGGAGGATGTCGCGCGTGGCCCTTGGCGCTGCCGGCCCAGTCATCGCATCCAGCGAAATGCTGATGCTGTACGAAATCGCCATGGCGCTGTTCATCTGCTTCGGTCCGCTGTTTATTCTGTGTCTGCTGTTCTGGCAGACCAGGCAACTCTTCCAGGGCTGGCTCTTCTACAGAATCGGCACGACCTTCTCCACCGCTGTACTGGATGCAATGGTCTCCATCGCGCTGGACACGGTCGTGCGCGTGGCCGCGACACTCTTGCCGAGCAAGCTGTTGCAGGAGGTGATCTTGAAGGAGAGCATGCCAGGCGGCATCACCAGCCAAGTCACGCAGCAGGGTGTTATCGGCTTGATCCTCACTGCGTTGATCCTGACTACACCCCAATGGCCGCGGTGTTCTTCCAGGGCACCTTCGGTACCTTCATGGCATATTCGCAGATAGACGGTTGCGCGGCGGCAACGCCTAGTTCGGATGGGCGTCGGCCGAGGCAGCACACGCCGGAGTAGACTAAAAGCAGTGGCAGCACCGCGCGGTGGCGCTAGTGGGAATGCTGCCAATTACGCTGTGATGAGCAAACAAAAATCAGGATGCGCCCAATCAAAGCTCTGGCAAGTACGGGAATGCGAATGTCGGTTAGTGTTCTGTAGGATCAAGGTGATCGTTATGAAATATTTGATTTTTCTGCTGGTGCTGTTCTGGGCAATCCCAGCTTTCGCCGAAGGTGGTTGTCCGCCAGGACAATACCCCGTGGGCGGGCAGGGCGTTCAGGGA
>NZ_JBWJPD010000034.1:2500-4950 GCF_056393165.1 Stenotrophomonas sp. Steno-C17 | reverse complement strand
TAAACCCTGGCGATGACCTACTCTCGCATGGCTTGAGCCACACTACCATCGGCGCAGCTGCGTTTCACTTCCGAGTTCGGGATGGGATCGGGTGGTTCCACAGCGCTAATTTCACCAGGGAGGCTTTTGGAGAGTCGCACTCGTCCCGGGGGACAAGGCGCCAGCCTCGCATAGTTCTTGTGACGTAGCGTGCACTTGGATGCTCTTACGACGTTGTCGTAAAGCCAAGGCAACTTGAGGTTATATGGTCAAGCCGCACGGATCATTAGTATCAGTTAGCTCAACGCATTGCTGCGCTTACACACCTGACCTATCAACCACGTAGTCTACATGGTTCCTTCAGGGGGCTTGTGCCCCGGGAGATCTCATCTTGAGGCGCGCTTCCCGCTTAGATGCTTTCAGCGGTTATCGCTTCCGAACATAGCTACCCGGCAATGCCACTGGCGTGACAACCGGAACACCAGAGGTTCGTCCACTCCGGTCCTCTCGTACTAGGAGCAGCCCCTCTCAAATCTCCAACGCCCATGGCAGATAGGGACCGAACTGTCTCACGACGTTCTGAACCCAGCTCGCGTACCACTTTAAATGGCGAACAGCCATACCCTTGGGACCGACTACAGCCCCAGGATGTGATGAGCCGACATCGAGGTGCCAAACACCGCCGTCGATATGAACTCTTGGGCGGTATCAGCCTGTTATCCCCGGAGTACCTTTTATCCGTTGAGCGATGGCCCTTCCATACAGAACCACCGGATCACTAAGTCCTAGTTTCCTACCTGCTTGATCCGTCGATCTTGCAGTCAAGCACGCTTATGCCTTTGCACACAGTGCGCGATGTCCGACCGCGCTGAGCGTACCTTCGAGCTCCTCCGTTACTCTTTAGGAGGAGACCGCCCCAGTCAAACTACCCACCATACACGGTCCCCGACCCAGATAATGGGCCCAGGTTAGAACGTCAAGCACGACAGGGTGGTATTTCAAGGATGGCTCCACTGCAGCTAGCGCCACAGTTTCATAGCCTCCCACCTATCCTACACAGACGAACTCAACGTTCAGTGTAAAGCTATAGTAAAGGTTCACGGGGTCTTTCCGTCTTGCCACGGGAACGCTGCATCTTCACAGCGATTTCAATTTCACTGAGTCTCGGGTGGAGACAGCGCCGCTGTCGTTACGCCATTCGTGCAGGTCGGAACTTACCCGACAAGGAATTTCGCTACCTTAGGACCGTTATAGTTACGGCCGCCGTTTACTGGGGCTTCGATCAAGAGCTTCGCCTTGCGGCTGACCCCATCAATTAACCTTCCAGCACCGGGCAGGCGTCACACCCTATACGTCCACTTTCGTGTTTGCAGAGTGCTGTGTTTTTGATAAACAGTCGCAGCGGCCTGGTTACTGCGACCCTCGGTAGCTTGTGCTCGCATGAGCCACCACCAAGGGTGCACCTTCTCCCGAAGTTACGGTGCCATGTTGCCTAGTTCCTTCACCCGAGTTCTCTCAAGCGCCTGAGAATTCTCATCCTACCCACCTGTGTCGGTTTACGGTACGGTCTGCGTAAGCTGAAGCTTAGGAGCTTTTCCTGGAAGCGTGGTATCAGTGACTTCGCCATAAAGGCTCGTCTCGGTGCTCGGTCTTAAAGGATCCCGGATTTGCCAAAGATCCAAACCTACCGCCTTTCCCCAGGACAACCAACGCCTGGTACACCTAACCTTCTCCGTCCCTCCATCGCACTTACGCGAGGTGCAGGAATATTAACCTGCTTCCCATCGACTACGACTTTCGTCCTCGCCTTAGGGGCCGACTCACCCTGCGCCGATTAACGTTGCGCAAGGAAACCTTGGGCTTTCGGCGTGCGGGTTTTTCACCCGCATTATCGTTACTCATGTCAGCATTCGCACTTCCGATACCTCCAGCAGACTTCTCAATCCACCTTCAACGGCTTACGGAACGCTCCTCTACCGCGCATAACAAAGTTATGCACCCCAAGCTTCGGTTCTGTGCTTAGCCCCGTTAAATCTTCCCCGCAGACCGACTCGACCAGTGAGCTATTACGCTTTCTTTAAAGGGTGGCTGCTTCTAAGCCAACCTCCTGGCTGTCTGTGCCTTTCCACATGGTTTTCCACTTAGCACAAAATTTGGGACCTTAGCTGTGGGTCTGGGTTGTTTCCCTTTTCACGACGGACGTTAGCACCCGCCGTGTGTCTCCCATACAGTCCGTCTCGGTATTCGGAGTTTGCAATGGTTTGGTAAGTCGCGATGACCCCCTAGCCATAACAGTGCTCTACCCCCGAGAGGATACATATGAGGCGCTACCTAAATAGCTTTCGAGGAGAACCAGCTATCTCCGGGTTCGATTAGCTTTTCACTCCTAATCACACCTCATCCCCTACCTTTGCAACGGGAGTGGGTTCGGGCCTCCAGTGCGTGTTACCGCACCTTCACCCTGGGCATGA
>NZ_JBWJPD010000033.1:0-21629 GCF_056393165.1 Stenotrophomonas sp. Steno-C17 | reverse complement strand
TGCTTCGTCGTTGGACCCGAGGGCCTTTCGTCGTTGCGAGCCGCCTATTATGCCGGACTTTTTCAGTCCGTCAACACCTTCGTTCGATCATCTCGTTCGACGGTGGTGGCGTCGCTGGTCGCGTGCCGTTTCCGAGGAAGTGGCGCGCTGCAGCAAGGGAGCGAATTCTAGAGATCCTGCAGAATTCGTCAACCCTTTTTTTCAGCATGATGACAGCCGCGTTGTTGCATTGCGTACACCTCGCCACTGGCGCTATGTATGCAGGGATGGATACCGAACACAGCACGCTGGCTACGCCACCGCACGCGCCCTGGTGGCGCGACCTCTCCTTCCCTGCCGTGGTGGCAGGCTTCATTACGGTGTTGGTGGGGTTTGCCAGCTCTGCGGTGATCGTGTTCCAGGCCGCGCAGGCGGTGGGCGCCGACCAGGCGCAGATCGCCTCGTGGATGTGGGCACTGGGACTGGGCATGGGCGTGACCTGCATCGGCCTGTCGCTGCGCTACCGGGTGCCGGTGGTGACCGCATGGTCCACTCCGGGTGCGGCGATGCTGGTGGTGGGCGCTGGCGGCGCCTCACTGTCCGAGGCGACCGGTGCCTTCCTGCTGGCCGCTGTGCTGGGCATGGTCGCGGGCTTCTCCGGCGTGTTCGCCCGCTTGATGCAGCGGGTGCCGATGGCGCTGGCGGCCGGCATGCTTGCCGGTGTGCTGCTGCGCTTCGGGCTGGATGTGTTCGTGGCGATGAATACCCAGGTGGTGCTGGCCCTGGCCATGTTCGCCACCTGGCTGGCCGGGCGGCGGCTGTTCCCGCGCTATGCGGTGATCGCCACGCTGCTGGTGGGCATCGCCGTGGCCGCCAGCCGCGGCCTGCTGCATGCGCAGTCGGTGCACCTGCAGTTGGCCACCCCACAGTGGGTCACGCCTTCCCTGTCCTGGTCGGCGGTGGCCGGCATCGCCCTGCCCTTGTTCATGGTCACCATGGCATCGCAGAACATCCCGGGCGTGGCGGTGATGCGCGCCTCGGGCTACCAGGCACCGGTGTCCCCGCTGATCGGCTGGATCGGGGTGGTCAATACGCTGCTGGCCCCCTTCGGTGCCTATGCACTGAACCTGGCCGCCATCACTGCGGCCATCTGCATGGGCCGCGATGCGCACGAGAACCCGGCCCGGCGCTATACCGCAGCCATGGCCGCCGGTGCGTTCTACATCGTCATCGGGCTGTTCGGCGCGACGGTGGCTGCCCTGTTTGCCGCCTTCCCCCGCGAACTGGTGGCCTGTGTGGCCGGTATCGCGCTGTTCGGCACGATCGGCAACAGCCTGGCCAGTGCGCTGGCGGTGGAGCGCGACCGCGAAGCCGCGCTGGTGACCTTCCTGGTGACCGCGTCGGGCGTCACCCTGGCCGGCATCGGTTCGGCGTTCTGGGGGCTGGTGGCCGGTGCGCTGTGCCTGCTGGTCCTGCGCCCGCGCCGCACCCCTTGATGGGGGTCAGCCGGCGCCGAACAGCCCCAGCGCCAAGGTGAACAGCAGCCAGAGCGCCCCCAGGGTGAGCACCGTGGCCAGCACCTGGGTGTCACCACGACGGGCCAGTTCACGGCGAAGGGCGGGCTCGTCGTCCGGGTACAGGGCCTTGGCACGCGCCAGTTCCTTCGTGCAACGGTCCAGGTACAGCCGGTAGCCCCAGCCCCCCATGATGGCCACCGCCAGGGTGGCCCCCAGGGTCAGCAGGCCGCGGGTCTGCAGCCATGTGTCGATGCAGATGCCCGCGACCAGCAGGCTGAGGCTGATGCCCAGTTGCGGGTACAGGCGGCGGTAGGCGAACCACGCCGCGCCCAGGAAGAAACCGGGCCAATGCCAGGTGCCCGCAGCAGTCGGCGCGCCCTGCTCCAGCCGCCAGCGGTAACGATAGATCGGGAAGTTGCCACCCACGACCGCCGCATAGCGGCCCAGATCCCCTTCCAGCGCATCGCCCAGCGGCAGGATGGCCGGGGTGTGGCCGGACGGCGGCGCGTCGTAGGGGTTGTCGGCAAGGGGCTCTGCCACTTCGGCAACCGGCGGCGGCGGCGACAGCGGCGGTTCGGGCACCACGTCTGCAACGGGCAGGGCCGCATGCAGCGGTTTCCAGCCGTCCATGCCATCGCGCCACACCAGCGTGCTGGCGCCCACCACGCCCTCGCTGCGCAGGCGCTGCAGTTCTTCGCTGGCCACCGGGCCAAGGCGCTGGCGATCGATGGCGTAGTACCAGGCCGCATCCTGCATGGTCGAGCTCCTGTTCAACGAACGATGGGGCGGCGCTTAGAGCGGCGACACGGACAACGTCTGCACCAGCATATGGCGGCCGCTGGGCGCCACGGTCACCACGTCCGGGCCGGCGTTGGCGGCTTCCAGGCACACGTACTGGCGCCAACCCTCGCCCACGTCGGCCATCTTCGCGGCCGCTTCGGCACCGGGATTCCACGCCACCAGCGAGCGACTGCCCTCGGTCTGCAGCTGGATGCGGCGCTTCAATACAGGGTCGCGCAGCACATAACGCCCGCCGGCCGGGCTGTAGATGCGGTCGCTGCGGCCGGGATCGCGCGGATCACGCAGCGACCATGGGCCTTGCTGGCGGCGGGTCTGGGCGTAGTTCTCGAACTTGTCCTGGTAGTCCACGCCATCCACGCCATCCACCTCCACGCGCGTGGCATCGCCCACGCGGAAGTAGTTGTGCAGTGCCTGGGTGAAGCTGACCGGCGTGCTGCCGGTATTTTCGGTCACCAGCTGCTGGCGCAGCTCGCGCCCCACGCGCACGGTCATGGACAGCCGCAGGCCCAGATCCTGCAGCGCCGGCGGCGCCAGGGTCAGTTCGATGCTGCCATCGTCCAGGCGCCGCACCTGCTGCAGTTCCCACGGCAGGGTGCGCACGAAGCCGTGCGCGGGCACATCGTTGCCCTGCCCCTGGCGGCCGAAGTACGGCCAGCACACCGGGCTGCCACCACGGATGGGCGTCGGCAGCGCCGCACGCTGCGGCGACAGCCACATCACGTCGGTCTGGCCCTTCGGTATGAACGACAGAAGCTGGCCGCCGAACACACTGATGGCCGCCGTGGCGAAGGGGGTTTCCACCAGCCAGGCATCGAGTCCCTGGAACTGGCCACTGCTGACACCCTGGATCTGTTGCACGCTGGAACGACTCCGTAGGGCCGGCGACTGCGCGGCGCTGTAGTTGGGGGGAAGGCTGAACCGGGTGGGCACCGGCGGAGTGCGCGGCTCGCCCTGCAGGGCACGCAGGATACGTTGGCCGGCGCGACCATCGGCCGAGGCCCAGCCCAACCGGCGCTGCTCGCTCTGGATCGCGCGGCGGCTGGCGGTACCGATCATGCCATCGGCGCTGCCGATGTCGTGGCCGCGTGCCAGCAGCAGGGTCTGCAGCTGGCGGCGTTCATCGCGGCCCAGGCCGGGATCGTCGGTGGGCCACGCGGTGGCCAGGCCGGTGCCGCCACGCAGGCGATCGGCCAGGGTGGCGATCGCCAGCGCATAGCTTTCAGCGGCGTTGTAGCTGTAGATCGCATCGTAGTTGCGGAACACCAGCAGCGCCGGCCCCTTCACCCCGGCCGGCAGCAGCAGGGCCGCGCGCGCATCGGCGGGCAGGCCGGCGGGGGCCAGCGTCGTGCCGTCCAGGGCCGTGACGCCGGCCGCGCGCCAGTCCGCCAGCGGGCGGCGCTGGGTCCGACCGGCCTGGGTTGCCTTGAAGCCCTCGGGGATGCGGACCTCCACGCCCCACGGTTCGCCCGTGCGCCAGCCGGCGCGCTGCAGGTAGTTGGCGGTGGATGCCAGCGCATCGGGGATGCTGCCGACCAGATCGCGGCGGCCGTCGCCATCGCCATCCACGGCAATGCGCGCATAGGTGCTGGGCATGAACTGGGTGTGGCCGAACGCCCCGGCCCACGAACCGGTGAGGCCCTGGCCCTGCAGATCGCCCTGGTCGATCAGCTTCAGCAGCGCCAGCAGTTCACCGCGGAAGAATGACTGGCGGCGGCCGGCACAGGACAGGGTCGCCAGCGACTGCAGCAGCGGACGCTTGCCGAACACGCGGCCATAATCACTTTCTACGCCCCAGACGGCGACGATCGTG
The DNA here is from genome assembly GCF_056393165.1 of Stenotrophomonas sp. Steno-C17. Classification (NCBI taxonomy): domain Bacteria; kingdom Pseudomonadati; phylum Pseudomonadota; class Gammaproteobacteria; order Lysobacterales; family Lysobacteraceae; genus Stenotrophomonas; species Stenotrophomonas sp. Steno-C17. The sequence continues at coordinate 17,522 of NZ_JBWJPD010000033.1, read as the reverse complement.
GCGGCATCCACACCGTACTGCGTGGAAACCTGCTGCAGCAGATCACGGTGCTGCTGCAGGCGGGCACGCCCGTCGTCGACGCGCTGGCGATCGACCAGCGCGGCCAGATAGTCCCAGATGGGCGTGGTGAATTCCGGTTGCGCATCCAGCAGCGGCAGCACGCTGGGGTCCGGTTGCAGGCCAGCCGTGAGCGCGGCGAAGCGGTCGGCGGTGATGCCCTGGCGCCCTGCGCTGGCCTGCAGCTGCTGCATGCAGGCGCTGAACGCCGGATCCGTGGCCGGCGCTGCGGGCAGCGGCGCGGGCGCAGCCAGGGCGGCGGCCAGGCCGAGCGTGGTCATCAAGGGCATGGCGTCCTCCGTGTTGCCGATACGCCGCCATGGTAACGCGCATGCCGCCGCACAGCCGCTGCGCATGGCCCGGCGCGACGCTCACGGGGCAGCGGCGCGCAACAGGCGCAGGCCGTACGCAGGGTCGGACGCATTCCAGTGGGCGACGGCTTCCAGGCCGGCCTGCCGCAGCAAGCGGTCGAAACTGTCATCGGTGTACTTGTGGCTGTACTCGACCCGGATGGGTTCGCCGGCCGCGAAGTGGAACGTGCGGCCATCCAGATGCACATCCTGCTCGCGTTGGCTGACCAGATCGGTTTCGATGCGCAGCCGCGCGGTGCTGTAGCGCGCCTGGTGGCGGAAGCCCTGCAGATCGAAGTCACTGCCGACTTCGCGGTTCAGGCGGGCCAGCAGGTTCAGGGTGAAGGCAGCGGTGATGCCTTCGGCGTCGTTGTAGGCGGCCTCGATCAACGCCGGGTCCTTGTGCAGATCGATGCCGATCAGGGCGAGGCCCTGGGTTCCCATGGTCTGGCGCATGGCCCGCAGCAACGCGACCGCGTCATCGGCGGCGAAGTTTCCCAGGGTCGAGCCGGGGAAGAACACCAGTCGCCGCGCCGCGGCACGCGCGGGCGCCGGCACCTGCACCGGGCGGGTGAAATCAGCGCAGACCGGCAGCATTTCCACCTCCGGCAGCGCCGGGGCGAGCAGATCGATGCTGGACAGCAGGGCCGCGCGCGAGATCTCGATGGGGGTGTACGCCACCGGTTCGCGCAGCGCGCCCAGCAGGCGTGCGGTCTTGCGGCCGCTGCCACTGCCCAGTTCCACCACATGCGCGCGCGAGCCCACCCGCCGCGCGATGTCGGGCAGTACCCGGTCCAGCAGCGCAAGTTCGGTACGGGTGGGGTAATACTCGGGCGTGTGGGTGATGCGTTCGAACAGGCGCGAACCGTGCGCGTCGTAGAAATACTTGGAGGGCAGCTGCCGCGCCGAGCGCGAGAGCCCGGCCACGGCATCGGCCAGCAGCTGCTGGCGGCCGGGAGTGAGATCGGTCAGCGCCTGCAGCGCGTCCTGTACGGTACTCATGCAAGGTCCTTGGCCAGGCGGATGCCGGAAAACTGCCAGCGCGCCGGTGGATTGAAGAAGTTGCGGTAGCTGGCCCGCACATGACCACGTGGGGTGGCGCAGCTGCCGCCGCGCAGCACCCACTGCCCGCACATGAACTTGCCGTTGTATTCACCGAGGTTGCCGGCGAATGGGCGGAAGCCGGGATAGGCGCCATAGGCACTGCCTGTCCATTCCCACACATCGCCGAACAGCTGGCGCAGCCCGCTGCCCTGCCCCGCGTGTGGATGCAGGTGGTCATCGTCGGCGAAGTGGCCGACCGGCGGCTGCGACGCCGCCGCGGCTTCCCATTCAAATTCAGTGGGCAGGCGCGCGTCGTACCAGCGCGCACAGGCATCGGCTTCGTAATAGCTGAGATGGCAGACGGGCGCATGCGGGTCGAGCGTGCGCCAACCGCCCAGGGTGTACTCGCGCTGCAGATCGTCGTGCCAGTAAAGCGGATGCTGCCAGCCTTCGCTTTCGCACAGCGACCAGCCTTCGCTCAGCCACAGCTGCGGTTGCCGATAGCCGCCGGCCTCGATGAAGGCGCGGTATTCGGCGTTGCTGAGTGGGCGATCGGCCAGCGCATGCGCGGGCAGCAGCACGCGGTGCGGCGGCGATTCGTTGTCGTAGGCAAACGCGGCGTGCTGCGGCCAGGGCGCTGCGCCGATGCCCACGATGCCTTCCTCGTGTTCGGTCCATCCCTGCGCTGTTTCAACGCTGGCCACCGGCACCAGGGACTCGCGGTAGGGCGGCTGCAACGGGTTGCACCAGAGCGCGTGCTTGATGTCGGTCAACAGCAGCTCCTGGTGCTGCTGCTCGTGCTGCAGGCCCAGCTGCAGGTGCTGCAGGGCGTGCCCGCCCAGATCGCCGTCGAGCAGGCGCGCCAGAACCTGTTCGTCAACGTGCTGGCGGTAGTCCCGCACCTGCTGCAGCGAGGGCCGCGACAGCAGCCCGCGGCGGGGCCGCGCGTGGGCGGGGCCCAGGCTTTTGTAGTAACTGTTGAACAGGAAGTCCCAGGCCGGATCCCAGCAGCGGTAGCCCGGCAGGCTGGCCAGCACGAAGCGTTCGAAGAACCAGGTCGTGTGGGCCAGGTGCCATTTGGCCGGGCTTGCGTCGTCCATGCTCTGCAGCATCGCGTCCTCGGCGCTGAGCGGAGCGGCCAGTTGCAGGCTGCGCCCGCGGATGTGGGCGAACTGGCGGGCAAGATCACGCTGCGCGGCAGCGACGGCGGCAGGTGCGCTGTGCATGGCGCCAGCTTCGGCCGCCGTGGGTGAGCGCGATGTCATGGCCAGACAGCACCGCTTTCACACCGTGCGTATTCAAGAAGCGCGCGGCAACGCCGCTAACGGCTTTGCCGCGGCCGCTTCGTGACCGCGCGGGAACCACGCTTGTCCGATCATCCGCTCCGCCAGCCTGCGCATTACCTGTTCGTGCTGCCCGCTCTGCTGGTTGCACTGGTGCTGTGGGCCACCCTGGGCAACGAGGACGTGGCCCGCGCCGGGCAGCGCGTGCTGCCGTGGTTGCTGGCCTGCCTGGGCGCCGGTCTGGCGCTGATGTACAACCAGGTGCGGACGCTGTGTCTGTTGCTGGTGGTTGCCGCCGTGTTCAGCGTGCTGCACCCGGACGTGGCCCATTACCTGCGGCAGGGCCGGGTGAGTGCACTGACACCCCTGCGCTTCCACGCCATTTCGGCGTGGCTGCCGCTGCTGTTCGCCACCCACGCCCTGTGGCCCGAACGCGGGCGACGCCGCCAGGACCTGCTGCTGCGCGCCATCGCCAGCGGCGCCGCACTGGCCATCTTCATCCTGCTGGCGGCGCAGCAGCCGCAGGGCATGCACGATCTGCTGTCCAACCGCCACCTGGACTGGGTGCCACGCGACTGGAACGCGCTGGCGCAGATCCCCGCACTGCTGTTCCTGCTGGCCACCACGGCGCTGGCCTGGCAGGCATGGCGGCGGCCGCGCCCGCTGCATACGGCCATGCTGCTGGCGCTGCTGTGCCTGTGGTGGATGCTGCCGCGCATCTTCCTGCAGCCGGCGCTGCTGCCGGCGCTGAGCGTGGCGGCGTTGCTGCTGTTGCTGGGCGCAACCCTGCAGGAATCCTTCCACATGGCGTTCCGCGACGAGCTGACCGGGCTGCCCGGGCGGCGCGCGTTCAACGAAACACTGGGGCGCGCCAGCGGCACCTACAGCATCGCCATGGTCGATGTGGATCACTTCAAGAAGTTCAACGATACCCACGGTCACGACACCGGCGATGACGTGCTGAAACTGGTGGCTTCGCGGCTGGCCCGGGTGGGCGATGGCGGGCGGGCGTTCCGCTACGGCGGCGAGGAGTTCGCGGTGGTGTTCCTGGACCGGCCTGCACAGGCCTGCGTGGACGCGGTGGAAGCGCTGCGGCAGACCATCCAGGACAGCCGCATGCAGCTGCGCGACCGCCGCACCCGCAGCCGCGATGACAGCGCCGGGCAGCAGCAGCGCGGGCGCGGCGGTGCCGGTGCGGTGGTGCAGGTGACGGTGAGCATCGGCCTGGCCGACAGCCGGGTGGACCCGCGCCCGGCCGGGGTGGTGAAAGCAGCCGACCAGGCCCTGTATGCGGCCAAGGAGGAAGGCCGCAACCGGGTCTGCGCGCATGGTGGCCAGCGCGTGCTGGCGGTACGCGCGGGCTGAGGGTCAGACCGCGTCGAGGTAGTACCAGCGGCCGTCGATGCGCTGGAAACGGCTGTGCTCGGTCATCTTCACCGCGCTGCCGCCGCCGATGCGGTAACGGGCGGTGAAGCGCACCTCGGCGGTATCGGCGCCGGTGACGGTGTGTTCGTGCACGGTCAGGCCCAGCCAGTGGGTGCGCTGGCCCGGTGCATCGTCCAGCGACAACTCGGCCGGGCGGGTATCGGGGTGCCAGGTCTGGCGCAGGTATTCGGCCTGCTGGCGCACGTAGGCGCTGTAGCGCGAGCGCATCAGACGCTCGGCATCGGGCGCGGCTTCCCCGGCGTGATAGCGGCCACAGCACTCGGCGTAGCGAGCGGCAAGGCCGCAGGGACAGGTTTCGGCGGGGCTGGGTTTCATGGCGCTATTGTCGCGCGGGCCGGCGCAGGCTTCCATGGGCAATGGGCGTATGCTGTCGCGCCCTGCTGCTGCGATTGATACCCGTGCTGGAGCTGATTCCCCCCGAATTGTGGTGGCTGGTGCTGATCGCCTTCATTGCCGGCCTGGTGGATGCGGCGGTGGGCGGCGGCGGGCTGGTGCAACTGCCCGGCCTGTTCACGGTGCTGCCGCAGCAGACCCCGGCCATGCTGTTTGGCACCAACAAGTTCAGCTCGATGTTCGGCACCGGCGCGGCGGCCTGGCGCTATGCGCGCAATGTGCGCTTCCCCTGGAAGCCGGTGCTGTTCGCGGCGGCCACGGCCTTCGTGTTTTCCTTTGCCGGCGCCACCGCGGTCAGCCTGCTGCCCAAGGACGCGGTGCGCCCGCTGGTGCTGGTGCTGCTGGTGGCGATGCTGGGCTACACGCTGTGGAAGAAGGACTTCGGTGCCCTGCACCGGCCACAGGATATCGGCCGCCGCGAGCTGGCGATCGCCTTGGCGATCGGCGCGGCCATCGGCTTCTACGACGGCTTCTTCGGGCCGGGCACGGGCAGCTTCCTGATCTTCCTGTTCGTGCGCTTCTTCGGCCTGGACTTCCTGCGTGCCTCGGCCGCGTCGAAGGTGGTGAACCTGGCCACCAACGTGGCCGCGATCTCGTTCTTCATTCCCACCGGCAACATCCTGTGGCTGTTCGCACTGCCGATGGCGGCGGCCAACATCGTCGGTTCGGTGGTGGGCACGCGGCTGGCGCTGAAGGGCGGCACGCCCTTCATCCGCAAGCTGTTCGTGGGCCTGGTGGTGGTGTTGATCGCGCGGATGGCGTGGGATACGTTCCGCGGCGCGTGAGGGCGACGCCATGACCCGGTAGGTGCCAACCTTGGTTGGCACGCTGTTTCCACGGTAGAGAGCCGCCGGGCATGGCCCGGCGCTACCCATCAGGCGTCGGCTTCTTCCGGTTCGCTGGCCTGCTGGCGGCTGCGCTCCGGCAGCTTCAGGCGCTTGCCTTCTTCGTCGTACTCGATCAGCAGCACGCCCGAATCGTGGCGGCCGCTGATTTCGACGAAGCAGGCACCGCCAATGAACGGTTCCAGGGTCATCACCGACTTCAGCGGGGTGGCCACCACCATCTGGAAACCGAAGTTGTCGAAGATGTTCATGGCCAGGGCGGTGAACTCGTTGTCGGCCTTGTCGAAGGCTTCATCGAGCACCACGGCGGCATAGCTGGGCAGCTGACTGTCGGCCCCGCCCAACTGGTAGCGCAGCGCCGCCGCCAGGCAGGTGGTGGCCAGCTTCTGCCGCTGGCCACCGGACTTGCCGGCGCCGCTGCGGTAGATTTCGACCTGCTGGCGGGTTTCGGCATCCAGTTCCACACCGATGAACTCCACGTGCATGCGCACGTCCAGCACCAGCTCGCGCCAGCGCTTGTCCTCGCCTTCCTGCGATCCCAGCCGGTTCACCAGCTGGCGCAGCACGGTGAACTGCGATTCGGCCACTTCGCGCTGTTCGGTCTGCTGCTGCGACAGGACTTCACGCAGCTGCTGGTGGAACTCGCCCACTTCCGGCAGCCGACGGTCATTCAACTCGATGGTCAGCAGGGTGCCGCGGTTGAACGGCACCTGTTCCAGGCTGGCGTTGACTTCGTCCAGGCGCTGGCCGATCGACTTGCGGGCCTCGGCGCTGTGCCGCTGCAGGGCCAGCAGGTTGTTCTTGCTCTGGTTCTGCAGCAGGTCGAAGAAGCGCTCTTCGTGCTGCGGCAGGCCGTCGCGCTCCAGGCGTTCCAGCCGGGCCAGGAAGTCGTCAGCCGAGGCTACCGAGACGGTGAAATCGCCCGATTCCTCCGGCCACTGCTGGATGAAGCGGCGGAAGCAGCCCAGCAGCAGGTTCTCGACGCGGTTGACGTCCTGCTGCGAGGACGACAGCTGCTCGTTCAGTGCGTTGCTGACCTGGCGCATGTGTGCTTCCAGGGTTTCCAGGCTGAGCGGGCCCTGTTCCTGCAGGCGTTCGGCCAGCCCGGCCTCCTGTTCCTGGGCCAGTGCCGGCAGCACCAGCGCACGGCTCTGCTGCCGCGCGCGGTCCAGGCGGTCGCGCTCGCGCACCAGCTGGCCACGCTCCACGCGCGTGTCTTCGTAGGTGCGGCGGGCCTGTTCGATATCGGCGCGCACCGCATCGATCTGCTGCGCCAGGCGGGCCAGGTCGGCATTGCCTTCGCGCAGGGCACGCAGGCTGGCTTCGATGTCGGCGACGCGCTGCTGCGGGGCTACGATATCGATCTCGTTCCAGCTGATGCCCACCAGTTCGTGGCAGGCCAGGCGCCGTTCATTGTCGCGGTCGCGCTGGCCGCGCAGGCGCGCGATGTCGGTCTCGCAACCGGCGATGCGCTTGGCCAGTTCCTGCGCTTCCTTCTCGAACGCGCCCACCTTGTCGTGGTTGTTGAAGCCGAGGATCCAGCGGCGGCGGTCACCGACCGCGCTGCGGTCATCCTTCTCGAAGCGGTCGCCGGGGTGCTTGACCTGGCCCTCGCGGGTGATGCCGCGATCGACGTTGCGCAGCTGCTTGGCATCGACGCATTCGTAGTCGAAGCGCTTGCCCAGCTCACGGCGCAGCCAGCTTTCGAACACGTGGTCGCGCAGTTCCAGCTTGTGCAGCAGGGAACGGCCCGACGGTTCGCGGGCGAAGGCCTCGTCGTTGCGGCGCACGCGGTAGTAGGTGAAACGCATGCCCAGGTGGGTACGGTTCACCCATTCGGCCACGTCGTTGTAATGCTTGTCATCGACCAGCAGCGACAGCGCGAAGCCGCCCAGCACGCGCTCGATCGCGCCCTGCCAGGCCTGTTCGTCCGAACGCACCTGGATCAGCTCGCCCACGAACGGTAGTGCCGCTTCGGCGATGCCGGTCTCTTCGGCCAGGCGCGCGCGCAGCTTCTGCATGGGCGCGGGAATGTTGGAGGGCGTGCGCTGCATCGCCTCCAGTTCGCCACGCACTTCGCTGAAGCGGCGCTCATCGTCACGCTTGCCGCCGAGGCGGTCGCTGATCGCATCGTCCAGCGCGCTGGAGGCACGCTGGCGATCCTGCAGTTCGGTCTGCGCCTGCGCGACCAGCTCTGCAAAGCCGTGCGCATCATCGGGCAGTTCGGCCTGCAGCTTCTGCGCCGCTTCACGTGCCTGACCGTGCTTGGCCAGGCGGCGGTCGCGCTCGGCTTCGGCGCGGCCCTGTTCGCGTTCCAGTTCTTCGATGCGCTCACCGCCCTGCTGGCGGCGCTGCAGCTCCAGTTCGGCCAGCCGCTCGGTGTGGTTGTCCAGCGCGGCACGGCGCTGCGATTCCTCGCCCAGCAGGCCGCGGTCGCGCACGTCCATCTCGCGCAGGCGCGCTTCGATCAGCAGCTGACGGCGGCTTTCGCGGAAACTGTCGATGCCCAGCTTGAGGGCTTCGTCGTCGCCACGCTGGCGCGACATCTCCTTCAGGTCGTTGTAGTGCGCGCGTGCCGGCAGCAGCGTTTCCACCTGGCGGCGCGCGGTGACCACGGCCTGGTGTGCGCCATCCAGTTCGGCGAAATCGCTGACCAGGCGCTCGGCGGCATCGAAGGTGCGCGGCGTGTCGAGCATGAAGTCACGCAGGAACACGTTCAGGTCACCCAGGTTCTTCGCCGACTGGGTCTTGTGCAGCAGGCGCAGCGCCATCTCGTTGTCGATGCCGAGCAGGTCGCGGAAGCGCTCTGCATAGCCGGAGAACGTGTCGAAATGGTGGATGTCGGCCAGCTTCTGCTTCAGCTTGCGCAGGTCCAGGTCGAAGCCGCCCAGGTCCTTGGCGATGTCGAACGGGCGCTCGGCGATCATGTAGTGCTTGCGCACATCGCCGGCCGAGGTGCCGTTGCCGGAGATCCACAGCAGGCGCACCAGGCTGACCACGCGGCCGTCGCCGGCGCGGTATTCCAGCACCAAGGCGGTCCAGGTAGCGCCCTTGCGCAGGTACTGGGTCGCGATCTCGCCGGTACCGCTGTCCTGCTGGTCGGCCCACGCGCCACGCACGTAGGAGACCAGGTTGCGGTCACGACCGCTGCGTTCGGCTTCGCGTGCGGCCGCGTTGAAGTCGACGATGGCCGGCGGCGTGAGCAGCGCGGACATGGCATCGAGCAGGGTCGACTTGCCCGAGCCGGAACGGCCGACGAACAGGAAGCCGCGCTCGGCGATCGGCACTTCGGTCAGGCCGTTGAAGGTGCCCCAGTTGTGCACCTGCAGGCGGCGCATGCGGAACTGCTGCAGGCGCGGGTCGGGCAGGCCGTCGTTGAACAGGGCGGGAGTGTGCTTGGAAATGGCCATGCGGTGCTCGGGTCTCTCAGGCCTCGGCGGCCGGGGTTTCGCGCAGCTGGCGGTAGACCGCCGAAAGCTGGGACACGTCTTCGGCGGAGAACAGCAGCTTCAGCGCCGGCGAGACTTCGTGGCGGTCTTCCTGGCCGCTGAGGCGGGTCAGGATGTGGTTGTCTTTCATTTTCTGCACGGCCGAAGCAACACGGCGGTTGAAGCCGGCACGGTCGGTGGACAGGTTCTTCTCGTAGATGGCCAGCGCTTCGGCCATCTCCGCGTCGGCGACCACGGCGCGGTTGCCGCGCGCATCGGCCTCGGCCAACTGCTGGCGCAGGAACAGCAGCAGCACCGAGTCGATGAAGGTCAGCGGCGAGGTACGCAGCAGCACCGGTGCATCCACGTCTTCGGTGTCGGCCTGGCGGGTGAACGCCACGCCGCTGTCGCGGTCCAGCACCAGTTCCAGGAACAGATCGGACAGCGCCGAGCGGATGCCGGCTTCGCTGCGGATCAGCGCCGGCCACAGCTTGGCGTGGCGCAACTGGTCGATGCTGGGGCCGATCAGCAGCTGGCACAGCGCGCGGCGCGCATCCAGCGGCAGGCGACCGGTGTCGCCCATGTAATAGACATCGTTGCCGCGGCGCGGCTGCGAGGCCGCCGGTGCCGGTTCGGCTTCGTAGGCGTCTTCGACCAGGTCGGCCGCCGCTGCGTCGATGGGATCTTCATGCCAGCTCATGGCGTCTCTCCTGGGTAAACCAAACCAGCGGAATACGTGCGCGGCGCAGCTGACCGTCGCCGCCGCGCCATTGGGCAAGCTCCTGCTCACCGGCCACCACGTTGCCAAAGCGTGTGCCCAGCGACAGGTAGCCGATGACACTGCCCAGCCCCTGCGGGGCTTCGCGCTGCGAGAGCGCCTGGGCGATGCTCAGGCGCGGCTGCGCGTCCAGCAGATCGTGCAGGTCGCGGCGCAGGGTGCGGAAGTCGATTTCCGACGAAGCCACCAGGTCGCCCACGCTTTCCAGGCTGATGCTGGCCGCATCGTTGTACTCAACATTGCCATCGACCTGCGCGCTGCGCGGGTCGTGCAGCTTCCACTGCGACCACGAACGCAGGCGGCTGGTGGTCAGCTGCAGGTCGCGACCGATGCCGCGCTGCGCCGGGAACTCATCGCGCAGCGCCAGTGCTTCGGACTGGGCCTGCTTCAGCAGCTGGTTCAAGCGGCGCTGTTCCAGATAGCCACGGCTCTGCACGAAACCGCGCAGGCTGCGCGCGAAGTTCTGCAGCACATCGTGGACCTGGCCGCCGCGTTCGAGCATGGTGCTGGTGAAGCCGCGCAGGAAATTGCGTTCAGTGCGATCCAGGCGGCGGGCAAAGCCGCGCGCCAGCACCGCTTCCAGCGCCGCATCGAGCTGGGCGCTCTGTTCGGCATCGTTGAGCAAGCGCCAGAAGGCCTGGAAGCTGCGGCCGGCATCACTCTCGCCGATCACGTCCACGCCTTCGAACAGCTGCGACAGCACGTCGCCACGCTCGCCTTCGTCGTCGATGATGCGCTCGCGGAAATCGCGGTTGAGCTGCTCGAAGTCATCGCGCACGCGGCGGAAGTCTTCGGTCAGTTCGTCGGCCAGGCCGATGATCTGGCGGGTACGTTCCAGCGCGCGCTTGCCGTCCAGGGCAATGACCCGGCCGGCGCTGACGCGGGCGATTTCCGCATCGATGCGGTCGCGCTCGTCGCGTAGTGCGGACAGGCGTGCGTCGGGATCCGATTCGGTCTGTGCGGCCAGCTGCGAAAGCTGCTCGATCACCAGGGCCAGACGGCTTTCGGTGGCAGCCACGCGGGCCTGCTCCAGGCTGTCAGCGAAGCGGATGGCCTGCAGCGCCGGGGTCGACAGTTCGTACTGTTCCTGGTCGGCGCCGTCGGGCAGGCGGCGCTCCAGCCAGCCCTGGGCGAGCCAGTGCGCGATGTAGGCCTGCGCGGTACGCGGCAGGTCACGCGACAGTTCATCGCTGTTGAGCTGGTCCAGTGCGCGCTGCAGGCGTTCGTGCAGCACCGCCGAGGGCAGCGTGCGCTCGCCGTCCATCAGCAGGCCCTGCAGCAGGCCGATGATTTCCGGAGCATGGTCGGCAGCCAGCAGCTTCCACTGCGGCTGTTCGCGCAGGGTGCGGTAACGGGAGATGCGTTCGCGGTGCTTCATGCAGCGACAGTGATCAGGTTGGCAGGGTGCGGAAGGCAGCCGCAGGCGGCCGCATGCGATGCGGCCGCGCGGGCGCGGCCGGCCACGGCGGGCCGGCGGGGCGCAGGCAAGCGGCTCAGCGCTTGCTGCCTACTTCGATGAAGCGCAGGAACTCGGCGCGGGTACGCGCGTCGTCGCGGAAGCTGCCCAGCATCTTCGAGGTGACCATGCTGACGCCGCGCTTGTGGATGCCGCGGGTGGTCATGCATTCATGGGCGCCTTCGACGACCACGCCCACGCCGATCGGCTGCAGCACGTCCTGGATGCACTGGGCGATCTGCGCGGTCATCTTTTCCTGCACCTGGAAGCGGCGGGCGTAGGCTTCGACCACGCGGGCCAGCTTGCTGATGCCCACCACCTTGCCGGCCGGCAGGTAGCCGACGTGCACGCGGCCGATGATCGGCGCCATGTGGTGCTCGCAGTGGCTTTCGTATTCGATGTCGCGCAGCACGATCAGTTCGTCGTAGCCGGCCACTTCCTCGAAGGTGCGTTCCATATAGGCGCGGGGGTCATCGCGGTAGCCGCTGAACCAGTCGCCATAGGCCTCGGCCACGCGGCGGGGGGTATCCAGCAGGCCTTCACGGGACGGGTCCTCGCCGGCCCAACGCAGCAGGGTGCGCACCGCATCCTCGGCCTGGTCCTGGGTCACATCGCCCTGCGGGGCGGCCTTTTCGTTGTTCTTGCTCATTGCGTACAGCGTCCCGAACGGGGGGCGAGCATCGTACCCGACCGGGGGGTGGGTCGTCCTGTGGATCGGGTTCATCGGGGGGTCTTGCTGCGCCTTCTTGTTATCGATCTGGAGTTGCGGGGGAGGGCAGGCAGGACACGACGCAAGTACGTCCCTGTAGGCTCGTAGGCGCCATCCATGGCGCCTGCGGTCCTGCCTGCCCTCCCCCGCAACTCCCTGACGGTTTCCTGCGGGCGCGGCGAGACCGCCCGAAAGCGGGTTCAAAAGCTGGGGTTCATGGCTTCGGAAGCACCTCGCGCCGCTGCTGTGGTCGGTGCGGACCGTTGGCCCGCACTGCTTCTGCTTTTGCCTTTAAAGAGCCAACCCACCGCGCCCGCGGGGTGATGGATGGGTGGCGCAGGGCCGGATGGGCCAGGACCGCAGGCGCCATGGATGGCGCCTACGAGCCCCCATGGACGGGTTTACGGCGTGTCCTGGACCATCCGGCCCTGCGCCACCCCAACCGACGGCACACGAGGCGCAACGCTTTCCTCAGTCCACCCAGCCAAACCACCCATTCAGCAAAAACTATTGATAGGAATGAAATTAGTAGTATCCTATCTATCTCTTATGGACCGACCCCTCGACGAGCGCACCCGGCTGCAGATGCAGCTCAGCTCCGGCCTGCTGTACGCAGGGCGGCAGTGGCAGCGCCTGGCCGACAGCCGGTTGGGCAGCTACGGCATCTCCACCGCCTGCACCATGCCCCTGCTGATGATCGGCCGCTCCGGCGGTGGCATCCGCCAGGTGGCGCTGGCCCAGCAACTGGGCATGGAAGGTCCCTCGCTGGTGCGCCTGCTGGACAAGCTGTGCGCCAGCGATCTGGTCCGCCGCGAAAGCGATGCCAGCGACCGCCGCGCCAACCTGCTGTGGCTGACCGATGAAGGCCAGACCCTGGTGCGCGAGCTGGAAGAACAGTTGATCGGCCTGCGCCAGGACGTGTTCGGCGAACTGACCATGGATGAACTGCACGCCGTGCTGAAGGCATGGCGCCTGCTGGGCGAGGCCGCCGACCGCATCACGTAAGCCCGCACCGCCCCTGCGTGCGCCGCTGCCGTGGACGCGCCAGCGGCGTTGTCGCGTTGTTGTTGTTGCTCCTCCCCCTTCCCCTACTACCGCCCCCCCTACCGATGCCCGGTGAATTCAGTCTCCACGGAGTGTTCGTCCCGACCCTGCTCGGGCTGATGCTGCTGGCCTACCTGGTCAACAGCGGCCTGCACGTGCTGCTGCAGCGCGTCGGTGCCTATCGCCATATCTGGCACCCGCCGCTGTTCAACCTGGCCCTGTACGGCATCGTGCTGGGTGTGCTGTTCCACCTTCTGCGCTGGATGCAATCGTGAACAAGATCCTGAAGAAAACCCTGCCGGTGCTGCTGACCGGTGTCGCCGTGATCGTTGCCCTGCTGGTGTTGCGCCAGCTCTGGGTCTACTACATGGATGAACCCTGGACCCGCGATGCCCACGTCGGTGCCGACGTGGTGCAGGTCGCGCCGGACGTGTCCGGGCTGGTGGAAGCGGTCGATGTGGCCGACAACCAGGCGGTGAAGAAGGGGGATCTGCTGTTCGTGATCGACCGCGCGCGCTACCGCATCGCCCTGGAACAGGCCCGCGCCAGCCTGGCCGAGCGCCAGGCCTCGGTGGCCCAGCTGCGCCGCGAGATCGGCCGCGACCGCAGCCTGCAGGACCTGGTGGCTGCCGAGGACGCCGAAGTGCGCCGGGCCAAGCTGCAGGCCGCGCAGGCCGCATTGGCCACCGCCCAGGCTGCAGTGGACCTGGCCGAGTTGAACCTGGCCCGCACCGAAGTGCGCGCACCGGCCGATGGCCGGGTGAACGACCGCACCATGCGCGTGGGCGATTACGTGGTGGCCGGCAAGCCGGTGCTGGCGCTGCTGGATACCGGTTCGTTCCGTATCGATGGCTACTTCGAGGAGACCCGCCTGCGCGGCGTGGCCCCAGGCCAGCGCGTGGACATCCGCCTGATGGGCGAGGACATCGCGCTGACCGGTCACGTGGAAAGCATTGCCGCCGGCATTGAAGACCGCTACCGCAGCAACGGCAGCAGCCTGCTGCCCAACGTGACCCCGGCCTTCGACTGGGTGCGGCTGGCGCAGCGCATCCCGGTGCGCATCGCCATCGACGAGGTGCCCGAGGGCGTGCAGCTGATCTCCGGCCGTACCGCGACGGTGACGGTCGATACCCACAGCAAGCGCGTAGACAAGGCCGGCGCCACGCCGACACAGGCGGGCCTGTGAACACCGCCCTGCCCCGTCTCGGCCTGATCGTCGCCCTGGCCAGCCTGGCGGCCTGCAAGACCGTGGGCCCGGACTACGCCCTGCCGGAAGGCTCGGCGTTCAAGCGCCCGCAGGCCAATGCGGCCTTCATCGACACCCAGAACCCGGACGTGGCCGCCAACCAGGCGCTGCCCGACCGCTGGTGGTCGCTGTACAACGACCCGGTGCTGGACGGCCTGATCACCCAGGCGCTGCGCGACAACGTCGAGCTGAAGGCCGCCGATGCGCACCTGCGCCGCGCCGCGGCGGTGTACGAACAAGCGATGGACGCCGGTGGCTTCGAGTACGAGGCCGAGGCCGGCATCAGCCGAGCGCAGCTGTCGGCCGAGTCGTTCCTGCAGGAACACGAACTGCCGGTGATCAACCTGGCCGACGGCAAGTTCGCCGTCAGCTACCAGTTCGATCTGTTCGGCAAGCTCAAGCGCGGTGCCGAAGCGGCACACGCCGACGAACAGTCGGTAGCCGCCGCGCGCGACCTGGCCCAGGTGAGCGTGGTGGCCGAAGTGGCCGACAGCTACCTGGAAATCTGCCATGCCAACCACGAACTGCACGTGGCCGAGCATTCGCTGCAGCTGCAGCAGCGCAGCCGTTCGGTCACCCAGCGCCTGATCAATGCCGGCCGTGGCACGCCGCCGGAGCTGGCCCGCGCCAACGCCCAGGTCGCCCTGCTGGAAGCGGCGCTGCCGCCGCTGCGCGCGCAGCGTTCGGCAGCCGCCTATTCGCTGGCCGCGCTGCTGGGCCAGACCCCCGGGCAGCTGCCGGCCGGAGTGATCGACTGTGCGCACGCGCCGAACCTGGCCCAGCCGCTGCCAGTGGGTGATGGCCGCGCCCTGCTGCAGCGCCGCCCCGACATCCGCCAGGCCGAGCGCAAGCTGGCTTCAGCCACGGCGCGCATCGGCGTGGCCACGGCCGAGCTGTACCCGGATATCCGCCTGGGCGCCTCGCTGGGCGCTGCCGGCCTGCTGGAAGATTTCGGCACGCCGATGACCCAGCAGTGGTCGATCGGCCCGCTGATCTCGTGGACCCTGCCGTCGTCGGGCACCCATGCGCGCATCCACGCCGCCGAAGCCGGCGCCGATGCCGCGCTGGCCGAGTTCGACCATGCGGTGCTGCAGGCCCTGCGTGAGACCCAGACAGCGCTGGACCGCTACGCGCAGGACCTGCGCCGCCTGCAGTCACTGCGCGAAGCACAGCAGCAGGCCGCGCTGGCAGCCGAGCAGAACCGCCGGCTGTACCAGGGTGGGCGCACGCCGTACCTGTCCAGCCTGGATGCCGACCGCAGCCTGGCCACCAGCGACGCCACCCTGGCCGCCGCCGAAGCGCAGGTGTCGCGCGACCAGATCCACCTGTTCCTGGTGCTGGGCGGCGGCTGGCAGACCACGGCTGCCCCCGCCACCGCACAGGCTCCGGCGAAGTAAGCAATGGACGGACTGACCGACCGCCAGGCCTGGCTGTTCTCGATCAAGACCTATCTGGCCGCGATCGCCGCGCTGTACATCGCCATGGCCGGCAACCTGTCCCGCCCCTACTGGGCGATGGGCACGGTGTACATCGTCAGCCAGCCGCTGCTGGGCCCGACCCGGGCCAAGGGCGTGTACCGCATCGTCGGCACCCTGGTGGCCGGCCTGGCCACCCTGCTGGTCCTGCCGGCGCTGGTGGAAACGCCGATGGTGCTGAGCGCTGCGATGTCGGTCTGGCTGGCCGCCTGCCTGTTCCTGGCCCTGCTCAACCGTGGTCCGCGCGGCTACGCCTTCCTGCTGGCCGGCTACACCACGGCCTTCATCGGCTTCCCGGCCGTCACCTCGCCGGAGACCATCTTCGACACGGTGGTGGCGCGCAGCGAGGAGATCATCCTGGGCACGGTGGTGGCGGTGCTGTTCGCTTCGCTGCTGTTCCCTGCCTCGGTGCGACCGATGCTGCGCGGGCGCATCAACAACTGGATGGAGGATGCCGCGCAGTGGTGCCGGCAGATCCTCGAGCGCGGCCGCGCGCATGCCCCGCGCAACCGGTTGGCCGCCGACCTGGTGCAGTTCGAGGCACTGATCGAGTTCCTGCGCCGCGATGATCCGCGCCATGCCGGCGCTGCCGTTTCGATGGAACGGCTGCGTGAGCGCATGCTGCTGTTGCTGCCGGTGCTGTCGTCCATTGCCGACCGCTTGAGCGCGTTGCGCAGCCACGGCCAGGCACTGCCGCCGGGCCTGCCGGAACTGGTGGACCATATCCGCGCGTGGATCGACACCCCTGCCAGCGCCAGCGACTACGCACGCCTGCATGCGCGGATCAGCGCACTGAAGCCGCAGGTGGACCGCGACCTGCAGCACCTGCAGCTGGCCAGCCTGCTGCTGCGCCTGGAGGAACTGGTGGACCTGTGGCAGGACTGCCGCACCCTGCAGCACGCCATCGACCACGGCACCGCACCGCTGGACCGCGCGCATTACCGCATCCGCACCGAGCGCGTGGCCACCGACAAGCACGTGGATTACGGCATGGCGCTGTTTTCCGCGCTCAGCGCCGGGGTGGCCCTGATGAGCTACTGCGTGCTGTGGATCGGGCTGGGCTGGGAGGGCGGCGGCAACGGCGCGATGATGGCGGCGGTCACGGCGGCCTTCTTCGCCGCCCAGGACGACCCGGCACCAAGCATGGTCTCGTTCCTGGTCTGGGCCATCGTTGCTTCGCTGGTGGCCGGCGTCTACCTGTTCGGCGTGTTCCCGGCCGTGCATGACTTCGGCCTGCTGGCGCTGGTGCTGGCGGTGGCGTTCCTGCCGTTGGGCCTGTTGCTGCACCACCCCAAGAGCGCGCTGTTCGCGCTGCCGCTGACGGTGAACCTGGCCGCGCTGCTGAGCCTGCAGAACACCTACAGCGCCAACATCCAGAGCTTCCTCAACTCGTCCATCGCGATGTTCATCGGCATCGGCTTTGCCGTGGTGATGACCCGCCTGTTCCGCTCGGTGGGCGCCGAATGGACCGCGCGCCGGCTGGTGCGGCAAGGATGGACCACGCTGGCCGAGGCCGCCGAAGGGCGCGGCCAGCAGGACCGCCAGCGTTTCGCCGCCCGCATGCTGGATCTGCTGGGCCTGCTGGCACCGCGCCTGGCCGCGACGCCGGAAGGCAGCGACATCGCCTCGGTGGACATGCTCAATGAGGCGCGCATCGGCCTGAACATCCTGCAGCTGCGCCGTGCCCGGCTGGAACTGCCGGAGCGCAGCCGCGAAGCAGTGGAACACATCCTGGAGGAGCTGGCCGCGCACTACCGCCGCCAGGTGGCAGCACGTCGGCCGATCGCCGCCAGCGAGGCCCTGCGCGAGCGACTGGATGCCTCGCTGGGCCGCGTCGGCAACGTAGCGGCCTGCAAGGCGCGCGATGAAGCGCTGATGGGCCTGATCGGCGTGCGCTTCGCGCTGTTCCCCGAGGCCAAGGCGCTGGCGCCGGGCGTGGCGGACGCCGGCGCGCCGTCCATGTAAGAC
>NZ_JBWJPD010000032.1:0-30940 GCF_056393165.1 Stenotrophomonas sp. Steno-C17 | reverse complement strand
AGCATGGCTCGACTCTACAACGGCGGTTTACGAACGCGCGGCCAGCCAGGCGATCGCGCCTTCGGCGGCGCGCAGGCCACTGGCGTAGCACGCCGTCAGCAGATAACCGCCGGTGGGCGCTTCCCAGTCCAGCATTTCGCCGGCACAGAACACGCCGGGCAGGGCATTGAGCATCAGCTGGTGGTCCATCGCCTGCAGGCGCACGCCGCCTGCGGTACTGATCACCTCGGCCATCGGCCGCGGCCGCAGCAGCCGCAGGGGCAGGCGCTTGAGCGTCGCCGCCACGGCCGGCAGATCGTTGCCGGCGTCCTTGCCCAGGTGTTCGAACACCAGCGCGGCTTTCACCGCATCCAGCCCGGCCTGGCGGCGCAGGTGTTCACCGAAGCTGCGACCCTTGCGCGGCCGTGACAGGTCGGCCAGCAGGCGCGCCTCGTCGCGGCCGGGTACAAGATCCAGCGCCAGCACGGCATGGCCATCGCGGTTGAGGGTCTCGCGCAGATCGGCGGACAGCGCGTAGACCAGGCTGCCTTCAATGCCATAGCTGCTGGCAACGCATTCCCCCTGCAGCGACTGCGGCTGGCCCTGCAGATCGATCCAGTGCGCCACGACCGGTTTCAGCGGAGCGCCGGCATGGCGCTGGGCGAAGTGCGCGCTCCAGTCCACGTCGAACCCGCAGTTGGCCGACTGCAGCGGTGCGATATCCACGCCGCGCGCCTGCAGCGGCGCCACCCAGGCGCCATCGCTGCCCAGCTGCGGCCAACTGCCGCCGCCCAGGGCCAGTACCGTGGCATCGGCGTGTACCTGCACATTTCCTTGCTCGCTGGCAAAACGCAGGGCGCCGTCGTCGGTCCAGCCTGTCCAACGGTGATTGACGTGCAGGCGCACGCCCTGTTCTTTCAGCCGGCGCACCCAGCCGCGCAGCAGCGGGGCCGCCTTGCGGTCCACCGGAAACACCCGGCCGGAACTGCCGACGTAGGTGTCCACGCCAAAGCCTGCGGCCCAGTCGCGCAGCGCCTGGGCATCGAAACCGTCCAGCCATTGCCCGACGGCGGCGCTGTGTTCGCGGTAGCGGCTGTCGAACAGTGGCCGCGGGTCGGAATGGGTCAGGTTCAGCCCACCCTTGCCGGCAATCAGGAATTTCCGGCCAGGCGAGCCTTTGGCCTCGTACAGGTCGACCTCCAGGCCGGCGGCGCGCAGCCGCTCGGCGGCGAACAGCCCGGCCGGGCCGCCGCCGACCACGGCGACGCGGCGCGGCTGCTGGACGTCAGGGTTGGACATCGAGCAGCTCGACGTCGAACACCAGCGAGGAGCCAGCCGGGATCGGGCCGACGCCACGGTCGCCATAGCCGTAGTCCGGCGGGATCATCAGGGTGCGCTTGCCGCCCACCTTCATGCCGGCCACGCCCTCGTCCCAGCCACGGATGACCTGGCCCGCGCCGAGCGCGAACACGAACGGCTGGCCACGGCCGACCGAGCTGTCGAAGGTCTTGCCATGCTTGTTTTCGGTGCGCTTGTCGTAGATCCAACCGGTGTAATGCACGGTCACCTTCTGCCCCGGCACGGCTTCGGCACCGGTCCCGACCTGGGTGTCGATGCGTTCGAAGGTGGTCAGGGTGCCGCCCGGGGGCGGGCCGGCGGGCTCGGACGAACAACCGGCGGCAACGAGGGACAGCAACAGGGGAAGCAGCAGGCGGCGCATCGGGCGTCTCCGTAGGGTATTCGCGGGCGGCAAGGGTAGCGCATCGGCGCCGGGTATCATGGTGGCATGGCCAAACTCCTGCTCAACCTGCGCAATGTCGGCGACGACGAATATGCCGATGTGTGCACCCTGCTGGACCAGCACGGCATCGCCTGGTACCGGACCGAACCCAGTCCCTGGGGCATTTCCAATGGCGGGCTGTGGCTGCGCGACGATGCCGACCAGCCGCGCGCCAAGGCCTTGATGGCCGACTACCAGGCCGAACGGGCGCCGCGCATCCGTGCCGAGCGCGAGCAGGCGCTGCGCGATGGCACGGCCGAGACATTCGCCAGCCTGCTGCGGCGGCGGCCGCTGTTCGTGGTGCTGGTACTGCTGGGGATGGCGGGCGCGGCGGCGCTGGTGCTGCTGCCGTTCATGCTGCTGCGCGGGTAGGGGTTGTTGCGGCCGGGTTGCACCCGGCACCCGCCGAAGCAACGTCAACGTCAACGTCAAAAGCGGGCTCTCCGTGATTGGGCGGGGCGGTGGGGGCAGGCGGGGGACGGCAAAAGCTGCTCCTGCGTGCCTCGTAGAGCGCCATCCATGGCGCTCTGCGCCCCCGCCTGCCCCCACCGCCCCGCCTCTGACAGTTCCCGACGAACTGCCGGAACCGCACGGGGTCGGATCCCTCTGCTGCGCAGAGGGCTCTGACCCCAGTGTCTGAAGGCGGTAAAATGGCGGAATGATCGCCAATACCGCTGCCTATCATTTCACCGTCATCGACGCCCCCCAGGCCCTGTGCGACCAGCTGCTGGCGCGGGCCGATGCCGTGGGCCTGCGTGGCACGATCCTGGTGGCCGGCGAGGGGCTGAACCTGTTCCTGGCCGGGGCGCCGCAGGCGGTGCAGGGCTTCTATGCGGAACTGCACGCCGATGCGCGTTTTGCCGGCATGCGGGTCAAGACCAGCTTCAGCGAACACCAGCCCTTCGCGCGGCTGAAGGCCAAGGTGAAGGACGAGATCATCAGCTTCCGCCGCGACGATGGCCAACCGCTGGACTACCCGCGTGCGCCCGCCGTGGATCCGGCCACCGTGCAGCGCTGGCTGCGGCAGGGCCACGACGATGCCGGCAAGCCGGTGGTCATGCTTGATACGCGCAACCTGCAGGAGGTGGCCCATGGCACCTTCAAGGATGCGCTGGTGCTGCCCATCGAGAAGTTCACCGATCTGCCCGAAGCGCTGGCGCCGCACCGGCAGGCGCTGCAGGACAGCACCGTGGTCAGCTTCTGCACCGGCGGCATCCGCTGCGAGAAGGCGGCGCTGTGGATGGTCAACGATGGCATGGACAACGTCCTGCAGCTCGATGGCGGCATTCTTGGCTACTTCGAAGAGGTCGGCGGCGAAGGCTACGAGGGCCGCTGTTTCGTGTTCGATGAGCGCGTGGCGCTGGATGCCGAGCTGAAGCCGCTGGTCGACCAGCCGCTGCCCGAGCCCCGTCCCAGCGCGTTCTGAGCCCCAGACCGGCGCTGGATCCGTCCTGCGGGAATCAGCATTCCGCCACCGTCACTGGCCGTGGCGCCGTTCCGACCCCATCCATGTGGAATCTTGTGACGGAAAACCGCCTGATGATCCCGTTGTCGATCCTCGACCTGGCCCCGGTCTGCGAGGGCAGTGATACCACCGCCGCTTTCGCCAATATGCTGGAACTGGCCCAGCACGCCGATGCGCTGGGCTACCGCCGCTACTGGCTGGCCGAACACCACAACATGCCCGGCATCGCCAGCGCCGCCACGGCGGTGCTGATCGGCCATGTGGCCGGGGGCACGCGCCGCATCCGCGTCGGCGCCGGCGGCATCATGCTGCCCAACCACGCGCCGCTGCAGGTGGCCGAGCAGTTCGGCACGCTGGCGTCGCTGTACCCGGACCGCATCGATCTGGGCCTGGGCCGTGCGCCGGGCACCGACCAGCCCACCGCGCGCGCGCTGCGGCGCTACTTCGATAGCGCCGACCAGTTCCCGCAGGACGTGCGCGAAGTGCTGCATTACTTCGAGCCGGTGCAGGCCGGGCAGGCGGTGCAGGCGGTCCCCGGTGGCGGCCTGCGGGTGCCGACCTGGATCCTCGGCTCCAGCCTGTTCGGTGCGCGCCTGGCTGCCTCGATGGGCCTGCCGTACGCGTTCGCCTCGCACTTCGCGCCCGACGCAATGGACGAAGCGCTGGCCGTCTACCGCCGCGAGTTCCGTCCCTCGGCCACGCTGAAGCAGCCGCACGCGATGCTGGCGCTGAACGTTGTCGCCAGCGACAGTGAGGCTGAATCGCGCCGGCTGTTCACCAGCCAGCAGCAGAGCTTCGTCAACCTGCGCCGTGGCCGCCCCGGTCGCATCCCCGCGCCGATCGATGACATCGAGTCGTTCTGGGAACCGCACGAAAAGCTGGGCGTGGAACGCGCGCTGGCCTGCACCGTGCTGGGCGATGCGCAGCAGGTGGGCGAGGGCATTGCCGCCTTCGTCGACCGCCATGCGCCGGACGAGCTGCTGCTGACTGCCAACCTGTATGACCACCGCGCGCGCCTGCGTTCGTTCGAACTGGCCATGCAGGCCTGGCACGCCCGCCACGCCGGCTGAACGTTTGCGTCACGGCGCATTGCAGCGCCACGCGGTCTGATGGGGGCTCCTGATTCCGGAGCCCCTTCCATGACCGATACCCGCGCCGAGCACATCGCCCAGTTGTCCGAACTGATCAAGGACGTGGAGGTGGCCATGTTCACCACCACGGGCGTGGATGGTCGCCTCTACAGCCGGCCACTGGGCACCCAGCAGGTCGATTTCGATGGTGACCTCTGGTTCGCCACCGCCGCTGACAGTCCGAAGGTGGCGGAGATTGCCCTGAACCCGCGCGTCAACGTGGCCTACGCCTCCACGTCGAAGAATACCTACGTGTCGGTGTCTGGCCGGGCGCGCATCGTGGACGATCGTGAAAAGATCGAGGCGCTGTGGTCGCCGGCGATGAAGTTGTTCTTCCCCGGTGGCAAGGACGACCCGAACCTGCGACTGATCCAGGTGCGCGCAGAAACCGCCGAGTACTGGGAGGGCCCGGGCACGCTGCTGGGCAAGGCGCTGAGCTTCGTGCTGTCGGCGGTGCAGGACGATCCGGCGCAGTTGGGCGACAACGGATTCATCGATCTGCGGTGAGGCACCCCGCCGGGCCATGCCCGGCGAGCCCTGCGGCCAGCGGTCAGAACCAGCGCTGGAACAGCTCCGCGGTGTAACCCACCAACTGGCCGGAACTGAAGCCGAAGAAGGCCACCGCGACCACGCCGCCGATCCAGTTGAACAGCATCAGCGCGCCGTCGCGTTCCAGCAGCGCCAGCGAGAACAGCAGCAGCTGGAAGCCGAACAGGTAGTTGGTGAACGGGATCGGCAGCGACAGCAGCAGGCCCAGCAGCACCAGCAGCAGGCCGGTGAAGGCGTGCGCCGGTGCGGGCGCCAGGAACTGCGGCATGCGCGGCTTCAGCATGCGGTCCAGCCGCCGCAGCGGGCGGTCGATGCGGTCCAGGAAGCGGTGCATGGTGCCGCGGCGGGGTCCGCGGCGGGCGATGAAGCCCGGCAGCCAGGGCTTGCGCATGCAGAACAGCATCTGCAACCCGATCAGGATCACCAGCGGCCCGCTGACCGCGCCGCCCAGGCCGGGAATGGGAATGAAGGCCGGCAGGATCGCCACGAACAGGAACACGCCGAACGCGCTCTGCTGCAGGTCCTGCAGGATCTGGCCCAGCTTCATGTGCTGGGCCGGGTCACCGAACTCGAACATCGCCAGCAGGGTGCGAATGCCCTCGTTGCGATAGGTCGGGCGCTCGCCGCCCGCGCCGTGGCCTGGGTCAGGCGGTGAGCTCATCGGCCTGCTCGTCGGACAGGGTACGCAGCAGCAGCTTGTCCACCCGCGCACCGTCCAGATCGACCACTTCGAAGCGCCAGCCGGCCCAGTCGAAGTACTCGCCCGCGTGCGGGATGCGGCCGAAATAGTGGATGCACATGCCGGCCAGCGTGTAGTAATCGCCTTCCTCGGCGTCGGGCAGGTCGTTGCTGCCGATCAGTTCGCGCAGGTCCTCGATCGGCAGCGAGCCATCCACCAGCAGCGAGCCGTCCTCGCGGGTCACCACCAGCGCATCCTCGTCGGCGTTCTCCACCGCCTGCAGGCGGCCGACCACCGCGCCCATCAGGTCGCTGATGGTCACCAGGCCCTGGATTTCGCCGTACTCATCGACCACCAGCGCCATCGACTGCTGTTCCTCGCGGAAGATTTCCAGCAGCTTCATCGCATGGGTCGATTCGGACACATACAGCGCCTCGCGCAGGGTCTGGAACAGCGCGTTGTCGCCGCGTGCCATGCGGGTGGCCAGCGATTTCAGTTCCAGCACGCCGACCACGTCCTGATCGTTGTCGCGGAACACCGGATAGCGCGAGAACTCGTGCTCGGCCATGATTTCCAGGTTGCGCTCCAGCCCGGCCTGGGTGTCCAGCCAGGCAATGCGGTTGCGCGGGGTCATCAGACTGTCGGCGGTGCGGTCGCCCAGGCGCATCACGCGGTTCATCATGTCGCGCTCGTGAGCGTCGATCACGCCCGCTTCGTGGCTTTCGGCCACCAGCATGCGGATCTCTTCTTCGGTGACCGAGGCGGCTTCGTCCTTGCCCAAGCCCAGCATGCGCAGCACCAGGCGGGTCGAATGCGACAGCAGCCAGACCGCCGGGAAGGCGATGCGGGCCAGCCAGCCCATCGGCAGGGCCACCATGCCGGCAATGTCTTCGGAACGGGTGATGGCCAGGCGCTTGGGCACCAGTTCGCCGAAGATCAGGGTCAGGAAGGTGATCAGTGCGACGGCCAGCGTCTTGCCGATGAGGTTGGCCAGCGACTGCGGCTCACCAAACAGGGTGATGGTGTCGGCCAGCGAGGGGAACATCGCCTGCAGGTGGTGGGCGATGCTGCTGCCAATGGCTTCACCGCCGTAGACGCCGGTCAGGATGCCGCCCAGGGTGATGCCGATCTGGACGGTGGACAGGAAGTTCTCGGGCTTCTCGGACAGTTCAAGCGCCTTGGCTGCGCGCTTGGAGGTGCTGGCCATCTGCTTCAGGCGGCTCTTGCGCGAGGTCATGACCGACATTTCGGACATGGCGAAGAAGCCGTTGAAGACAATCAGGGCCAGGACAATCAGGATCTCAAACACGGGCGTCGTCCCCGGTTGGTGGCAGGGAGGGCGGGTGCTTGCGGTGGCGGCTGGCGCTCAGGAACGGGGTCCGGCGCGGCGCGGGGGGATAAGGGTCGTCGTCCATAAGGTGCGCCCGGGGGCGCGCTGGCATCTTAGCAAAGGGGCGTGGCGGGATGGCAACTGCCTGTTCAGGTTGGGGGTTTTCCACCCCCGGAAGCGGGCGGGTATACCCGTGATGGTCATCTAGCCGTCATAATTCCCTCTGGTGCCGTCCTTCCCGCGACGGCTGACAGGTTTCTCAATGTTCTCTCTGCAGACCATTTTCGGTTCCGGCAAACAGTTCTACACCCTGCTTGATGAGGCTGCCGTCGCGGCCAACGACGCCGCCAAGGCGCTGCATTCCATGCTGCGCGAGGCCGACCGCCAGCCGGCGCTGGACGCCTTCAAGCTGGCCCGCCTGCGCGAGCGCGCGGCGTCGGACAAGATCAGCCAGGCGCTGGTGGACAGCTTCATGACCCCGATCGAGCGCGAAGACATCGAAGCGCTGGGCTCGGCCCTGTACAAGATTCCCAAGCAGATCGAGAAGTTCGCCGATCGCTATTCGCTGGCCACCACCCACCTGGAACACATCGACTTCGCGCCGCGCGCGGCGATGCTGGAACAGGCCGCCGGTGTGGTCGTGGAAATGGTGGCCGACCTGCGCCACATGAACCTGGACCGGATGACCGCGCTGAACGAGAAGCTGCGTTCGCTGGAAAACGAAGCCGACCGCCTGATGCTGGAGCTGTACCGCGACATCTACTCCGGTCGCCTGGACAACCTGCAGATGTTCCTGCTGAAGGAATTCTTCGAGATCCTGGAAAAGGCCATCGACCGTTGCCGCGAGGCCGGCGTGGTGGCGTACCAGATCGTGTTGAAGAACAGCTGACGGACGCCGCCGCATGTTGACCCTTGTCCTGGTGGTGATCCTGGCCGCGCTCGTCTTCGAGTTCATCAACGGCTTCCACGACACCGCCAATTCCATTGCCACCGTGGTGGCGACCAAGGTGCTCTCGCCCGGCTGGGCGGTGATGCTGGCCGCCTTCATGAACCTCATCGGCGCGCTGACCGGTACCGCGGTGGCGCTGACCATCGCCTCGGGCCTGCTCAACACCAACGTGGTCGATGTCACCCCGCAGGTGATCCTGTGCGCGCTGCTGGGCGGCATCATCTGGAACCTGATCACCTGGTGGAAGGGCCTGCCGTCCTCCTCCTCGCACGCGCTGATCGGCGGTCTGTGCGGTGCCGGCCTGGCCGCCGCCCACAACAACTGGGACGCGCTGATCTGGTCCGAACGCCTGGGCAGCTGGGCGCAGAACAAGGGCCTGCTGTGGAAGGTGTTCGTGCCGATGATCACCTCGCCGATCGCCGGCTTCCTGCTGGGCATCGTGGTGATGGTGCTGCTGTGGGGCCTGATCGCCGGCCTGGCCAAGATCGGCGGTGCCATCGGCCGCCTGGCCCGTCCGCGCATCGTCAACGCGTTCTTCGGCAAGGCGCAGATCGCCTCGGCGGCCTACATGGGCTTCGCCCACGGCCACAACGACGCGCAGAAGACCATGGGCATCATCGCCATGACCCTGATCGGCGCTGAAGCCACCGGCGCGCTGGACAACCTGCCGTCATGGCTGGCCTTCATGCACCCCGATGCCAGCGCCGGCGACGGCATTGCCATGTGGATCGTGCTGACCTGTGCGGTGGTGATGGCTGCCGGTACCGCCTCGGGTGGCTGGAAGATCATCAAGACCCTAGGCCACAAGATGGTCAAGCTGCACCCGATCCACGGTTTCGCCGCCGAAACCAGCTCGGCCACCATCCTGACCCTGGCCGCCCACTTCGGCATGCCGGTCTCGACCACCCACAGCATTTCCACCGCGATCATGGGCGTGGGCTTCGCCAAGAACCCGCGTTCGCTGAAGTTCGGCGTGATCGAACGCATCGTCTGGGCCTGGATCCTGACCATCCCGGCGGCTGGTGGCTGTGCATACCTGATCCTGAAGCTGTTCGAGCTGGCCGGCTGGACCTGATGCCGGCAGCCCCGGGGTCAGCGCCCTTTCCCTGCGGGAAATGGAACTGACCCCCGTAAACAGAAAAAGCCCGCCGGATCCCGGCGGGCTTTTTTCTTGGGAGAAACCATACTTCCGGACCCATCGTGTCGACCAAGGTCGACACCTACCAAAGCAGAACCATTCTCCTGCACCCATCGTGTCGACCAAGTTCGACACCTACCAGAGCAGAACCAGGGTCAGAGCCCGTGCCGACCAACGGTCGACACCCACCAACAACGCCAGGAACCTGTCAGCGGCGGGGCGGGGTGGGGTGGGCAGGCGGGGGCGCAGAGCGCCATGGATGGCGCTCTACGAGGCACGCAGGAGCGGTTTTTGCCGTCCCCCGCCTGCCCACCCCGTCCCGCCGCCCCCCGGGATGCAGGCTTTTGCTTTTGCCGTTGCCGTTGCCGTCAGCGGGTGCCGGGCCGCAGGCCCGGCCTGCAGCCCACCTCAGTTACGCTGGAACAGGGCCTGTACATCGCGACGGAACGCGGCCTGGCTGTCGGCCCGGCTGTAGAACATGTGCCCGCCGGGATAGCTGCGTACCTGCACCCGGTCCGGGTTGCTGCCCATCGTCGGCATCTGGTCCACGGTCAGGATCGAACCCATGAACGGGCACGACAGATCGTTCCAGCCATGCACGATCAGCACCTGCAGGTGCGGGTCGATCGCCACCGCCTGGCGCAGCTGGGTCACCGCGCCCTGGCGCAGGTCGCCATTGCGGTCCCACAGCCGGTTCACGTCGTAGTTCAGTGCCTGGTAACGCGCATCCACCTTCCAGCCCACCACCCGGGTCACGAAGTCGACCATCGCCGTGGTGGTCGGCGCGATGATGCTGTCCAGCAGCGGGTCGTTGGCGCGCTGCTCCGGATCATTCGGGAACGGATCGAACGCAGTCACGTTGGAGTCGTAGCGGCTGCCCAGCGTGCCCTTGTCACGGAACACCTCGCGCAGGTACGCCTGCGTTTCCAGTCGGCCACCGGCACGGCGCACGAACTGCGGATCCAGGCCGGTCAATTCGGTCACCCGGCGCAGCATCGCCTCGGTCGCCTGCGGATCGCTGCGGCCCTTCATCAACGCCGTTGCATAGTCGCCACGGGTGTACTCGACCACCTCGCGCATCGCCGCATCGGTCAGCTTGCCCTGCCGCTCCAGCTGCGCGGCCGCGATCGAAGGCAGGGTCTGCATCCACGCCATCGGCGAGACATCGGCATTGTCTTCCAGGGTCGGGCTCAGGTAGGGCGACACCAGCACCAGCCCGTTCATGGCCACGCCCAGACGGGTCTGCAGGTAGTGGGTGATGCGCGGACCGCGATAACCGCCGTAGCTTTCGCCGGTCAGGTACTTGCGCGAGGCCATGCGCTGGTTGCGCAGCAGCCAGTCGTAGATCGTGCGGGACAGGTACTCGATATCCGCGCTGGGGGTGTACAGCTGCTTCTTCGCCTCGTCATCGCCGATGCGCGCGCGGCTGAAGCCGGTGCCCACCGGGTCGATGAATACCAGGTCGGTGAAGTCCAGCCAGGTACCGGGGTTGTCATGCAGGGTGGCCGGTGCCGACGCACTGTCGCCCTCCGAACCGAAGGTGACCACCTTCGGGCCGATCGCCCCCAGGTTGAGGTAGACCGAAGATGCGCCGGGGCCGCCATTGAGGGCGAACGTCACCGGGCGGTCCTTGCCCGGCATCGTGTAGGCCGTGAACACCACATCGGCGATCACCTTGCCCTTCTCATCGCGTACCGGCAGGGTGCCGACCGTGGCGGTGTAATCCAGCGTGCGGCCGCCCAGGCGCATGCTCTGCCGCACCGACGCATCGGCGGGCAGGGCGGTCACTTCGTGGGCGGGCGCCTTGGTTTCGGCAGCGTCGGCGGCGGGGGCCGCCTGGGCAGCGGCATGCGTGACAAGCAGGCCGACGCAGAGCGTGGCAGTGTGCAGCAGGGACTTCATGGCACCAGAGCGGTAGCGGAAGGGGACTGCGATGCTAGGTCCCCGCGGCGCGCGCGGTATGTGTCCAAAGGCATGGCCCAGCCCTGCGGTCCGTTGCGGCCAGATTCGGTCAAGCCGGCCGCGGCGTGCGCGCGTCGTCGGCCAGCAGGCCGTACACGGCAGAGTCCGAAAGCTCGCCCTGGATGCGCCAGCGCTGCCGCAGCAGTCCTTCGCGGGCGAAGCCCAGTCGCTCCAGTACGTGTGCCGAGGGTGCATTGCGCGGATCGATCTCCGCTTCCACGCGATGCAGCTGCAGGGTCTGGAACAGATAGTCCAGCAGTCGCTGCAGCGCTTCATGCATGTAACCCTGGCCCTGTTGCGCCGGCGCCAGCAGGTAGCCGATCTCGGCCCGCAGCGCATCACGATCCAGTGCGAACACCACGCAGATGCCCAGCAGCGGGCCCTCGATCGACTCGCGCACGGCCAGCTTGAGTTGCGTGCCGGTGGCCTGTGCGGCCAGATCATCGTCGATCTGCGCGCGCGCTTCGGCCGGGCGCGTCCACGACGGGTGGTGCCACCAGCGCATCACCTCCGTGTCGGACTGCAGTGCGTACAGCGCGGCGGCATCGTCGCGGCGGATCGGGCTCAGGACCAGGCGCGCGCTGTGCAGCGGCAGGCCCGGGAACAGCAGCGAGTGGCTGGGCAATACGGTGGTCCACGCGGGTGAACGCGCATTATCGCGCCGCCGGCTTTGCCGATGGCGGCGAAAGGGGCGGGGTCGGATCCCTTTCCGCAGGAAAGGGCGCTGACCCCAACGCCGGCAACGTGGGGTCAGAGCCCGTTGCTGCGCAACCGGATCCGACCCCGCGCCAGGGTCAGGCTTCCAGCGAAGCCAGGTCGCCCTTGCTTTCCAGCCAGCCCTTGCGATCGCTGGCGCGCTTCTTGGCCAGCAGCATGTCCATCAGCGAGCGGGTCTGCTCGCCATCGTCCACGGTCAGCTGCACCAGGCGGCGCGTATCGGGATGGATGGTGGATTCGCGCAGCTGCGGCGGATTCATTTCACCCAGGCCCTTGAAGCGGGTCACGTTCACTGCGCCCTTGATCTTCTCGCGCTCGATCTTGTCCAGCATGGAACGCTTCTCTTCCTCGTCCAGCGCGTAGAACACCTGCTTGCCCACGTCGATGCGGAACAGCGGCGGCATCGCCACGAACACGTGGCCGGCATCGACCAGCGCCGGGAAGTGCTTCAGGAACAGGGCGGTCAACAGCGTGGCGATGTGCAGTCCGTCGGAGTCGGCGTCGGCCAGGATCACCACCTTGCCGTAGCGCAGCCCGCTGATGTCATCCTTGCCCGGGTCACAGCCGATGGCGATGGCCAGGTTGTGCACTTCTTCCGAGGCCAGCACGCTGTTGGACGACACTTCCCAGGTATTCAGGATCTTGCCTCGCAGCGGCATGATGGCCTGGAAATCCTTGTCGCGCGCCTGCTTGGCACTGCCGCCTGCCGAATCACCTTCCACCAGGAACAGTTCGGTGCGCGACAGGTCCTGGCTGATGCAGTCGGCCAGTTTGCCGGGCAGGGCAGGGCCCTGGGTGACCTTCTTGCGCACCACCAGCTTTTCGGTCTTCAGGCGGGCACTGGCGCGCTCGATGGCGATCTGCGCGATCTTCTCGCCCAGTTCCACGTTCTGGTTCAGCAGCAGGCTGAAGGCATCGTGTGCGGCGCCTTCGACAAAGCCAGCGGCCTGGCGCGAGGACAGGCGTTCCTTGGTCTGGCCGCTGAACTGCGGATCGGTCATCTTCAGCGACAGCACGAACGACACGCGGTCCCACACGTCTTCCGGGGCCAGCTTGACGCCGCGCGGCAGCAGGTTGCGGAAGTCGCAGAATTCGCGCAGCGCCTCGGTCAGGCCGGTGCGCAGGCCGTTCACGTGGGTGCCGTGCTGGGCGGTGGGGATCAGGTTGACGTAGCTTTCCTGCACCAGCTCACCTTCCGGCAGCCAGGCCACGGCCCAGTCCACCACCTCGGTGTCCTTCTTCAGGTTGCCCACGAACAGGTCGGCCGGCAGCGACTCGCGCTCGCCCAGTTCCAGCTTCAGGTAATCGCGCAGGCCGTCTTCGTAGTACCAGGTATCGACTTCGCCGGTGGCCTCGTCGGTCAGCTTCACGGTCAGGCCCGGGCACAGCACGGCCTTGGCGCGCAGCAGGTGCTTGAGCGCGCGCACGGCGAACTTGGGCGTGTCGAAGTACTTCGGGTCGGGCCAGAAGCGCACGCGGGTACCGGTGTTCTTCTTGCCCACGGTGCCGACCACTTCCAGCGGGGTGGCGCGGTCGCCGTTGCGGAAGGTGATGCGGTGTTCGGCGCCTTCGCGCTTGATGTGCACTTCCACCAGGGTGGAAAGCGCGTTGACCACGCTGACGCCGACGCCGTGCAGGCCGCCGGAGAAGGTGTAGTTGTTGTTGCTGAACTTGCCGCCCGCGTGCAGGCGGGTCAGGATCAGCTCCACGCCGGGGATCTTCTCTTCCGGATGGATGTCCACCGGCATGCCGCGGCCGTCATCGCTGACCTCCACGCTGCCGTCCTTGTACAGGGTGATCTCGATCGAGCGGGCATGGCCGGCCAGCGCCTCGTCCACCGAGTTGTCGATCACTTCCTGCGCCAGATGGTTCGGGCGCGCGGTGTCGGTATACATGCCGGGACGGCGCTTGACCGGGTCAAGGCCGGACAGGACTTCAATATCGGCGGCGTTATAGCGGGCGTTCATCTATGTTCGGAAGCTTGGAGCGACGCGCAAGTGTGCGGTCTGGAACGCGATTTTGCACGCCTGCGGTTCAGCCTCGGCTGCACGGAGGGGGTAAAATGGACCTCGCTGGAATCCAGACGCCGGCACCCCCATGTCGAAGCCATACCGCGAGGAGGACTCCATGAAGAAGTTGCTGACCATTGCGATCCTGGCCGCTGCAGCCGTAGCCGTGCCCCTGGTCATGGCGCAGAACGCCGGCCAGCCGGCCCCGCAGCAGAACGACCAGGCCGACAAGGCGGCGCAGTCCGAGGCGGACGCGAAAGCCAAGCGCCGGGCCCAGGCCAATGCCGAAATGAAGGCCAAGGGCCAGCCGGTCCCGCAGCAGGAAGAAGAAGAGGAAGCGCGGAAGAAGCGTTAAGGCTTCCGCTCCCAAGGCCCTTGGTACAAGGGTTCTGTTCCTGAACGCCCCGCATTGCGGGGCGTTTTCTTTTGCCCTTGCCGTCATCTGCCCCTTGGGTTGGCGGCCCTCTATCTGTAAACTATGGCTTTCCGGGAGTAAGTGCGTGTCCACCCTTTGCGAATGGGCTGGAAGGGCCAGGTCTGGCCTCCAGCAATGCGGGTCGCAGGTGACGGTCGAAATGGCCGGCACGGCCGGCCCGACCTCGCACGAAGGTTCCCGCCCGGCGCCTGCCGCCGGCCAGGTCCGCACCTCCCTCGCTGCCCCAGCGAACCGGAAAACCCCCTTTCTGCACCCTGTCTGCCCCCCGGGCAGGCGCGGTGCTGCCGTTTTCCATTTCCAGACAGGATGCTTGCAGCCATGACTCCCTTGATTTTCGTAACCGGCGGCGTGGTGTCCTCGCTCGGCAAAGGCATTGCCGCTGCGTCACTGGCCGCCATCCTCGAAGCGCGTGGCCTGAAGGTCACCATGATGAAGCTCGACCCGTACATCAACGTGGACCCGGGCACCATGAGCCCGTTCCAGCACGGTGAGGTGTATGTCACCGACGATGGCGCCGAGACCGACCTCGACCTGGGCCATTACGAGCGTTTCGTGCGCACGCGCCTGAGCCGCAAGAACTCGGTCACCACCGGCCGCATCTATGAGAACGTGATCCGCAAGGAGCGCCGCGGCGACTACCTGGGCGCGACCGTGCAGGTCATCCCGCACATCACCGATGAAATCCGCCGCTGCATCGACGAAGCCACCGAGGGCTACGACGTGGCCCTGGTGGAGATCGGCGGCACGGTGGGCGACATCGAATCGCTGCCGTTCCTGGAAGCCATCCGCCAGGTGCGCACCGAGCGCGGCCCGGAAAAGGCGCTGTTCATGCACCTCACCCTG
The DNA here is from genome assembly GCF_056393165.1 of Stenotrophomonas sp. Steno-C17. Lineage (NCBI taxonomy): Bacteria > Pseudomonadati > Pseudomonadota > Gammaproteobacteria > Lysobacterales > Lysobacteraceae > Stenotrophomonas > Stenotrophomonas sp. Steno-C17. The sequence continues at coordinate 15,974 of NZ_JBWJPD010000032.1, read as the reverse complement.
GTGCCCTACATTGGTGCCGCCGGTGAACTGAAGACCAAGCCGACCCAGCATTCGGTGAAGGAACTGCGCTCGATCGGCATCCAGCCGGACGTGCTGCTGTGCCGTTCCGAGCAGGCGGTGCCCGATTCGGAGCGCCGCAAGATCGCCCAGTTCACCAACGTCTCCGAACGCGCCGTCATCAGCGTGCCGGACGTGGACGTGCTGTACCGCATCCCGTCGGGCCTGCACGCGCAGGGCCTGGACGAGATCGTGGTGAACCAGCTGAAGCTGGCCGACAAGGTCGGCCCGGTGGATCTGTCGATGTGGGAAGACGCCGTCGATGCCACCCTGCACCCGCTGGATGAAGTGACCATCGCCGTGGTCGGCAAGTACGTCGACCACCAGGACGCCTACAAGTCGGTCGGCGAAGCGCTCAAGCACGGCGGCCTGCGCCAGCGCACCAAGGTCAACCTGAAGTGGCTGGAAGCGCAGGACCTGGAAGGCACCGACATGGCCGCACTGGCCGATGTCGACGGCATCCTGGTGCCGGGCGGCTTCGGTGACCGTGGTTTCGAGGGCAAGGTGCTGACCTCGCAGTTCGCCCGCCAGAACAGCGTGCCGTACTTCGGCATCTGCTACGGCATGCAGGCCGCCGTGGTCGACTACGCGCGCCACGTGCTGGGCCTGGAGCAGGCCAACAGCACCGAGAACGACCGCCAGTCGCCGGACCCGGTGATCGGCCTGATCACCGAATGGCGTACCGCCACCGGCGACGTCGAGAAGCGCGACGACAAGAGCGACCTCGGTGGCACCATGCGCCTTGGCCTGCAGGAGCAGCGCCTGAAGCCGGGCACCCTGGCCCGCGAGCTGTACGGCAAGGACGTGGTGGCCGAGCGCCATCGCCACCGCTACGAGTTCAACAACCGCTACCGCACCCAGCTGGAAGATGCCGGCCTGGTGATCTCCGGCAAGTCGATGGACGACACCCTGGTGGAAGTGGTGGAGCTGCCGCGCGATGCGCACCCGTGGTTCCTGGCCTGCCAGGCGCATCCGGAATTCCTGTCCACGCCGCGCGACGGCCACCCGCTGTTCATCGGCTTCATCCGCGCCGCGCGTGAGCGCAAGGCCGGTGGCGCACTGCTGGCCGAAGCCCGCGCCTGACTTGTGAATGGGGGCCTCGGCCCCCATCCTGCATGCTTCAACCCAGCGCGCCGGTCGTCCCGGCGCAGCGGACAAACAAGGAAACGCCATGAAACTGTGTGGATTCGAGGTCGGGCTGGACCAGCCCCTGTTCCTGATCGCCGGCCCCTGCGTGATCGAGTCGATGCAGCTGCAGCTCGATACCGCCGGCAAGCTGAAGGAGATCACCGACAAGCTTGGCGTCAACTTCATCTTCAAGTCGAGCTTCGACAAGGCCAACCGGACCTCGGGCACCGCGTTCCGCGGCCCGGGCATGGAAGAAGGCCTGAAAGTGCTGGCCGAAGTGAAGAAGCAGATCGGCGTGCCGGTGCTGACCGACGTGCATGAATACACTCCGATGGACGAAGTGGCCTCGGTGGTGGACGTGCTGCAGACCCCGGCATTCCTGGTCCGGCAGACCGATTTCATCCGCAAGGTGTGTGCCGCCGGCAAGCCGGTCAACATCAAGAAGGGCCAGTTCCTGGCGCCGTGGGACATGAAGCCGGTCGTTGAGAAGGCCAAGTCCACCGGCAACGAGCAGATCATGGTCTGCGAACGCGGTGCCAGCTTCGGCTACAACAACCTGGTCAGCGACATGCGTTCGCTGGCGGTGATGCGTGATACCGGCTGCCCGGTGGTGTTCGATGCCACCCATTCGGTGCAGTTGCCGGGCGGGCAGGGCACCAGCTCCGGTGGCCAGCGCGAACACGTGCCGGTGCTGGCGCGTGCCGCCGTGGCCGTGGGCATCTCCGGCCTGTTCGCCGAAACGCATCCGGACCCGTCCAAGGCGTTGTCCGATGGCCCCAATGCGTGGCCGCTGGACCAGATGGAAGCCCTGCTCGAGACCCTGATGGAGCTCGATGCGGTGACCAAGAAGCACGGCTTCTCGCGCTTCGCGTGAGTCGTGACCCGTGGGCGGCGCTGGAAGCCCAGCGTCGCCGGCGGCACTGGCGGCAGTGGTCCTGGGGCTGGGTGGCCGTGGCCTTCGGCCTGTTGATGTGGGCGGCGTTGGGCTATGCCGTGTTGCTGGCCGCGGGAAGCATGCGGATGCCGGGCGACGGTGCCGCGCCGCGCTGGCAGCACACGCTGGCCTGGGCCTGCCTGAACACGGCCGCCGTATCGTGCGTGGTGAGTGCGGTGAGCGCCGGTCTGGGCTGGCACCTTCGCCGTGCGCGCGGCGCGGCCTCGCTGGCGGCGCTGCTGTTGCTTGCCTTGGCGGTGCTGGTGGGCTGGGTCGTGGCAGCCCAGTGGTAATTGCCCCGTGATCGTCTCTACCTGGGCGGGGAGCCCATTCACCTCATGAATCCGACATCTTCCGCGCCCGCTTCGCGCCGTCCGTGGCCGTGGGGCCTGTGCGCACTGGCGCTGGCCGTGTTGGCCTGGGTGTCCCTCGGCGCGGGTCTGCTGGTGTTTCTCTCGGCCATCGGGTCGCCCGGCGATGGCAGCCACGCGCTGGAGTCGGTACAGGTCGCCTTGTTTGCAGCCTTGAGTGTGCTGGTGTTGTCCGCGCTGGGCAGTGGCGTGGCCTCGGTGCTGGCCTGGCGGGCGCAGCGCGGTCGTGCCATGGCCGCCGTGGCAGCGCTGCTGCTGGCCCTGTTGGGCATGATCGTGGCCGTGCCGATGCTGCTGCCGGGCCAGGATCCGGTCGTGATCGGCGACACCATTTGGCAAGCGGCGGGCAGCCGGGGATAATCACGCGGCATTCGTTTTGTCGCCTCCTCTCCTTACAGGTAACCGGTCCGACCATGAGTACGATCCGCAGCATCCACGCCCGTGAAATCCTCGACAGCCGTGGCAACCCCACGCTGGAAGCCGAAGTCATCCTGGAGGACGGTTCGTTCGGTCGCGCCGCGGTTCCCTCCGGCGCCTCGACCGGCACCAAGGAAGCGGTGGAGCTGCGCGACGGCGACAAGACCCGTTACCTGGGCAAGGGCGTGCGCAAGGCCGTGGAGAACGTCAACACCACGATCGCCGGCGCGCTGAAGGGTTTTGATGCCGTCGACCAGGCTGGCCTGGACCGCCGTCTGATCGATCTGGACGGCACCGAGAACAAGGGCCGCCTGGGCGCCAACGCGCTGCTGGGTGTTTCCATGGCTGCCGCGCACGCCGCCGCCGCGTCCAGCAAGCAGGCCCTGTGGCAGTACCTGGCCGGCAAGACCGGCGCCACGCCGTCGCTGCCGGTGCCGATGATGAACATCATCAACGGCGGTGCGCACGCCGACAACAACGTCGATTTCCAGGAGTTCATGGTGCTGCCGGTCGGCTTCACCTCGTTCTCCGAAGCGCTGCGCGCCGGCACCGAGATCTTCCATTCGCTGAAGTCGGTGCTGAAGGGCCACGGCCTGAGCACCGCCGTGGGCGATGAAGGCGGCTTCGCACCGGACTTCCGCAGCAACGTCGAAGCGCTGGACACCATCCTGGAAGCGATCGGCAAGGCCGGCTACACCGCCGGTGAAGACGTGCTGCTGGGCCTGGACGTGGCCTCCAGCGAGTTCTACGAGAACGGCAAGTACAACCTGGTGGGCGAGAACAAGCGCCTGACCTCCGAGCAGTTCGTCGACTTCCTGGCCGACTGGGCCGCGCAGTACCCGATCATCACCATTGAAGATGGCCTGGCCGAGAACGACTGGGCCGGCTGGAAGCTGCTGACCGATCGCATCGGCAAGCAGGTGCAGCTGGTCGGCGACGATCTGTTCGTCACCAACCCGAAGATCTTCCAGGAAGGCATCGACTCGGGCACCGCCAACGCGATCCTGATCAAGGTCAACCAGATCGGTACGCTCAGCGAAACCCTGGAAGCGATCGCCATGGCCGACCGCGCCGGCTATGCCGCCGTGGTCTCGCACCGTTCGGGCGAAACCGAAGACACCACCATCGCCGACATCTCGGTGGCCACCACGGCCACCCAGATCAAGACCGGCTCGCTGTGCCGCAGCGATCGCGTGGCCAAGTACAACCAGCTGCTGCGCATCGAGGAAGCCCTCGGCGCCGGCGCGCGTTACGCGGGTCGTGACGCCTTCGTTTCGCTGAAGCGCTGAACCCATGCGCGATTGGCGCTGGCTGCTGCTGGTGCTGGCCCTGCTGCTGGCATGGCTGCAGTACCGTTTCTGGTTCGGCCCGGGCAATTCGGGTGAAGTGATGATGCTCGAAGCCCAGGTCGCCAACCAGGAACGGGACAACGAAGGTCTGCAGCAGCGCAACGATGCGCTGGCTGCGGAAGTAAAGGACCTGAAGGAAGGCCAGGCCGCCATCGAAGAGCGCGCACGCAGCGAGCTGGGCATGATCAAGCCCGGCGAGAAGTTCTATCGCGTGGTCGAGGACGCCGCGTCGCGTCCGCCGGCACCGGCTCCGGTGGCGGCACAGACCGGCGACCACCCGGCGGATGTGCCATGAGCGCGGCCATCTGGGTGGTGGTGCCGGCCGCTGGCCGTGGCGCCCGTTTCGGTGCGCCGTTGCCCAAGCAGTACCTGCCGGTGGCGGGCAGGATCCTGCTGGCCCACACCCTGGATGCGCTGCTGGCGCATCCGGCGGTGGCCGGGGTGATGGTCGTGCTGGGTCCGGAAGACGCCGACTGGCCGGGCTGGACCGAATGGGCCGGCAAACCCGTGTTGACCTGCACCGGCGGTGCCACCCGTGCCGCATCGGTGCTGGCCGGGCTGCAGGCGCTGCCTGACAGCGTGCGTGCCGATGAATTCGTGCTTGTGCACGACGCGGCGCGCCCGAATCTGTCAGCGGCCGATCTGGGCCGGTTGCTGGAAGTGGGGCGCGCAGACCCGGTCGGTGCGATCCTGGCCGCGCCGGTGCGCGACACGCTCAAGCGTGCCGGTGACGACGGTGGCATCGATGCCACCGAGCCACGCGCACGCCTGTGGCGCGCGCTGACCCCGCAGTTGTTCCGTCGCCACCAGTTGGCCCGCGCATTGGCCGAGGCCGCTGCCGCCGGGGTCGAGGTGACCGACGAGGCCATGGCCATGGAGCGCCAGGGCCATCGCCCGCTGCTGGTGGAAGGCAGCGAGGACAACTTCAAGGTCACCACGCCGGCCGATCTGGACCGTTTCGAATTCGTACTTTCCCGCCGCGCCGGTTGAACGCCCGCGCGGCCCTGTTGCAAGGGTTGCATCCATGAGCACCGCTCCGTTCCCGCCCGTCCGTATCGGCCAGGGCTACGACGTCCATGCCTTCGGTGAAGGCGACCACATCATGCTTGGCGGCGTGAACGTGCCGCACAGCTGCGGCGTCCTGGCCCACAGCGATGGCGACGTGATTCTGCATGCGCTGTGCGATGCGATGCTGGGGGCACTTGCGCTGGGCGACATCGGCCAGCATTTCCCGCCCAGCGACGACCGCTGGAAGGGTGCTGACAGCAGCGACTTCGTGCGCCACTGCAACAGCCTGCTGCGCGAGCGCGGCTGGCGGGTCGGCAACACCGACATCACCGTCATCTGCGAGCGCCCCAAGGTCGGTCCGCATGCGCTGGCCATGCGGGAGCGCATCGGCGATCTGCTGCAACTGCCGATGGACGCCGTCAGCGTGAAGGCGACCACGTCGGAGAAGCTGGGCTTCACCGGGCGTGGCGAAGGCATTGCCGCGCAGGCCGTGGTGCTGCTGGTGGCCGCATGATTCCCGTGCCGTTGGCGTTCGGTGCGCCGTTGCTGCGCGCACGCATCCGCAGCACGCCGGAAGACTTCCAGGTGGACGAGCTGCCGGCCTTCGAGGCCACGGGCGAGGGCGAGCACCTGCTGCTGCACATCCGCAAGCGCGGTGCCAACACCGTGCATGTGGCCAAGCTGCTGGCCGCCTGGGCCGGCCTGCCGGAAATGGCGGTCAGCTATGCCGGCATGAAGGACCGCCACGCCGTCACCACGCAGCGTTTCAGCGTACACCTGCCCAAGCGCGTGGCGCCGGACCTGGCGACCTTGGCCAGCGAAGAAGTCGAGGTGCTCGACGCCACCTGGCACAACCGCAAGCTGCAGCGCGGCGCGCTGGCCGGCAATCGGTTCAAGCTGGTCCTGCGCGACGTGCACGGTGACGCCGCGGCGATCAGCGAACGGCTGCAGCAGATTGCGGTGCGCGGGCTGCCGAACTGGTTTGGCGAACAGCGCTTCGGTCGCGATGGCGGCAACGTGCCGGCAGCGCTGGCCATGTTTGGTGGTCGCCGCATGCGCAAGGACCAGCGTTCGCTGCTGCTGTCGGCGGCCCGTTCGGCGCTGTTCAACCGCGTGCTGGCCGCGCGCGTGGAGCAGGGCAGCTGGGACCAGCCGTTGCCGGGCGAGGTGTGGATGCTGGACGGCAGTCGCAGCGTGTTCGGTCCTGAGCCGTACAGCGACGCGCTGGCTGAGCGCCTGGCGCGCTTCGACATCCATCCCAGCGCCCCGTTGTGGGGCGAAGGCGAGCTGCGCAGCACCGATGCCGCGCGCGAACTGGAACTGGGCGCGCTGGACGATGAAGAGTCCAAGGCGCTGCGCGCAGGCCTGGAGGACGCCCGCCTGAAGCAGGAGCGTCGTGCACTGCGCCTGCGCCCGGCGTTGCTGCAGCACCAGTGGCTGGCCGACGATGTGCTGGAGCTGTCGTTCGCACTGCCGCCGGGCTGCTACGCCACCGCAGTGCTGCACGAGCTGGGGCCGGTCGAAGACGCCTCGCAGGGGTGAAGGCCCGGCAGTGCGGCGCATTCACGCCCATTGCGCCCAGTAGATCCACGCCATGCGTGGATGAATGCTTCACCGTCGCGCCAACAACACCAGCACCGCGCCGGTGCCGCCCTGTCCGGGCGGCGCCGAATGAAACGCCAGCACATCGTTGCGCAGCCGCAACAGACGATCGACCAGGTTCTTCAGCACCGGCGCACCGCCATCGGACTGCAGCCCCTTGCCATGGATGATGCGCACGCAGCCGAACTCATGCGCATGCGCTTCCAGCAGGAACTGCCGCAGCAGCACTTCGGCCTGCGCGGCGGTGGCGCCATGCAGGTCCAGCTCATCCTGCACGGAATACTGGCCGCGCTTGAGCCGCTGGAACATGCGCGGCGGCAGCGCATCGCGCCGGTAGCTGGCGGTATCGCCGGCCTCCAGCGGGCTGCTGTCGCGCAGCAGACGGGCGAACTCACCGGCCGCTTCCTGTTCGTCGCGTTCGGCCATGCGCGCGCGCGGCTTCGGCCGTGGCGCGGCCGGGGCCGGTTCGGCATCCTTGCGCAGCGGAGTGACTTCGCCGATGGCCGCGCGGAACAGTGCGGCGGGGTCTTCATCTTCTGGGTGCGACATGCGCACAGGGTAAACCGCCGGCGATGCGGTGCCTATGGCGTTTCAATCGCGTCCGTGACCGCCGGCAGGGTAGGACCCGCGCCCCGCTTGCGGCACAATAGCCGGCGCACTTGCGAGATCGCCGGTTCCCGAGGGGGCGGCTGCCGGTCCCGCCCACGCGGCAAGGTGATGGAATCGAATTCTTGGAAAATCAAGCGGTTAAATCGAACATGCGGATCCTGGTCAGCAACGACGACGGCGTAGACGCCGCTGGCATCCGGATGCTGGCCACGGTGCTGCGCGAGGCCGGGCATGAAGTGACAGTGGTCGCACCCGACCGCGACCGGTCCGGTGCCAGCAATTCATTGACGCTGGATCTGCCGATCCGGCTCAAGCGCATCGACCACTACACCGTCTCGGTGGCGGGCACGCCGACCGATTGCGTGCATCTGGCGCTGACCGGGCTGCTTGAGTTCGAACCGGATATCGTCGTGTCGGGCATCAACAACGCCGCCAACCTCGGCGACGATGTCATTTATTCCGGCACGGTTTCGGCCGCCATGGAAGGTCGCTTCCTGGGGCTGCCGGCAGTGGCGGTGTCGCTGGTCAGCCGCAACCACGATCCGAAGCATTTCGAGACCGCTGCGCGTGCCGCGGTGGAAATCGTTGCACGGCTCAAGGCCGACCCGCTGCCGGCCGACACCATCCTCAATGTCAACGTGCCGGATCTGCCGTGGGGTGAGGTCAAGGGGTTTGAAGTGACCCGCCTGGGCAACCGCCACCGTGCCGAAGGGTGCATCGCGCAGAAAGATCCGCGCGGCAACGAGGTGTACTGGATCGGTCCGGCCGGCCGCGAGCAGGACTCCGGCCCCGGCACCGACTTCCATGCCGTGCGCACCGGGCACATTTCGATCACGCCCATCCAGGTCGATCTGACCCGCTACCAGGCGCTGGAGAAGGTGGCCAGCTGGGTCGGCGGGCTGAGCGCCGCGCTGGACCGGCCGGCATGAGCCCGCGCCTGCGCCTGCAACCGGAAGCGGTTGGCATCGGCATGACCTCGCAGCGTGTGCGCGACCGTCTGGTCGACCGCCTGCGCGAGGCCGGCATTGCCGACGAAACCACGCTCAACGCCATCCGGGTGGTGCCGCGCCATCTGTTCATCGATGAAGCATTGGCGTCGCGGGCTTACGAAGATACGGCGCTGCCGATCGGCCACGGCCAGACCATCTCGCAGCCCTGGGTGGTCGCGCGCATGACCGAAGCCGTGCTGCAGGTGGCGCCGAAGAAGGTGCTGGAAGTGGGCACCGGCTCGGGCTACCAGGCCGCGGTGCTGGGCGCGGTCGGGCTGGAGGTCTATACCGTCGAACGCATTGGCGACCTGCTGCGGCAGGCGCGCAAGCGCTTCCGTGCGCTGGGCATGAACATCCGCACCAAACATGACGATGGCCGTGTCGGCTGGGCCGAGCATGGTCCGTTCGACGCGGTGGTGGTAACCGCCGCGGCACCGGCCCTGGTCGATGCCCTGGTTGAACAACTCGCCGTCGGGGGACGCCTTGTGGCCCCGGTGGGTGGCCCCGGCGGGCAGTCGCTGGTGCAGCTTGATCGCAAGGCAGACGGAAGTATTGAACAGCGCGTGCTGGCACCGGTCACGTTCGTGCCGCTGCTGTCCGGCATGCTTGATTGAATCCAGGGAGCAGGGTTGCATGAAGATTTTCGGGCCGCTGTACGAGCGGGCGATGAAATGGGCGGCACACGAGCGCGCACCGACGTATCTGACCGTGTTGAGCTTCTTCGAAGCCATCATTTTCCCGGTCATGCCGGAGGTGATGCTGGCGCCGATGTGCGTGGCCCAGCCCAAGCGTGGCTGGTGGTTCGCGACCCTCAGCCTGGCCGGCTCCATGGTCGGCGCCGTGGTGGGCTATGCGCTGGGCCACTACGCCTTCGAGGCGGTGAAGCCGCTGTTCGAACTGATGGGCATGTTGCCGGCGATTGAAGACGGCATTGCCACCGTGCAGGCGAAGATGGCCGAATCGCCGTGGGCGGTGTTCACGTTCCTGGTGCTGGGCGGCTTCATGCCGATTCCGATGAAGGTCTTCACGTGGGCATCGGGTATCGTCGGGGTGCCGATGCCGCAGTATCTGTTGAGCATGCTGATCGGTCGTGGCAAGCGCGTGTACGTTCTGGCCGCGGTGATCCGCATCGGCGGCCCGCGCGCGGAAGCTGCGCTGCGGCGCTGGATTGAACCGCTGGGCTGGATCGCCACCGCGATGGTGGTGGCGCTGGTTGCCTGGCTTGTATGGAGGTCGAAGTTCGCATGAATGCACAAGGTCTGGGCAAGGGAGTGCGCATCGGCGCGCTGGCGTTGCTGGTTTCCACGCTGGCCGCCTGCGGCACCGCCACGGTGGTGCGCCCGGGTGGCGGCGCCGCCACCAGTACGCCAAAGACCTCGGTGCCCAAGCCGGGTCAGACGGTGGTGGTGCGCAAGGGCGACACCATCTACGCGCTGGCCCGCATCCATGACATCACGCCTGCCGACCTGATTGCCTGGAACCGCCTGGACAACCCCTCGCAGATCTATCCGGGCCAAGTCATCCGCCTGTATCCGCAGGGCGCGGGCAGCGGTCGCGCGCCCACCACCGTGGTCACCGCGCCGCGTCCCGCCACCGGCACTGGCAGCAGCGCAACGCCCGCGCCAAGCGCGACCCCGGCAACCCCGGTGAAAAGCAGCATCGCCTGGCGCTGGCCGGCAGACGGCGCGGTCGTGGGGCGTTATGTGGCCGGTGATGCCACCAAGCAGGGTGTGGACATCGCTGGCAGCAGCGGTGCCCCGGTGCGCGCGGCGGCCAACGGCGTGGTGGTGTACTCCGGTGCGGGCCTGGTGGGCTACGGCGAGCTGATCATCATCAAGCACAACGACCAGTGGCTGTCGGCCTATGGCCACAACCGCAAGCGTCTGGTGAACGAAGGTCAGAACGTGAAAGCCGGCGAGCAGATCGCGGAAATGGGCCGTACCGGGGCCAACCGCGACATGCTGCACTTCGAGATCCGCTACAACGGCAAGCCGGTCGACCCGCAGCAGTATCTGCCGGCGCGCTAGCGCGGGCAGATACGGGTAGCGCCGGGCCATGCCCGGCGGCTCTTCGCGCCCACACGAAAGCGCGGGCAGATACGGGTAGCGCCGGGCCATGCCCGGCGGCTCTTCGCGCCCACACGAAAGCGCGGGCAGATACGGGTAGCGCCGGGCCGAGCCCGGCGGCTCTTCGCGCCCACACGAAAGCGCGGGCAGATACGGGTAGCGCCGGCCGGGCCGGGCCTGGCCCGGCGTAGGCCTGGCTGCGGGGCAGGGTGGTCGTTTGCGGCATTGCCTGTCGCAAATCCATCTTCCCGCTTGCCCGTGAACGCGGCATTCTGCAAAAGCCCCTACGCATTGCGGTGCCGCATGATCCGTACTCTTCCAGCGTTGCTGCTTCTCGCCGCCACGCCGCTGGCTGCAGCGGCCAACGACCCGCACGCGGTCGCCACCCGCTTCTATGCCGCGGTGCAGGCCAATGGGCCGGATCAGGCGGTGACCGCACCGCTGCTGGGCGACGCCCTGCGCGCGGCCATCGACGCGCAGCGCGGTTACGAACAGGCCTGCACGGCGCTGGCCGCGCCCGATGAAAAGCCGCACATGCTGGACCAGAGCCCGTACCTGTACGCACCGGACCGGCCGGAATCGGTCTCGGTAGCGGTTCCCGTGACGAGCGGCGACGCGATCTGGCTCGACGTTGCTATGGCGGTGGGTGACTACCGCTGGACTGACCGGCTGCTGCTGCAGAAGCAGGGCCCGGACTGGCGGGTCATGGACATCCGCTGGGGTCAGGGCGGCAGCCTGATCGGCCGTTTGAAGGCGTTCTCGGCCTACCGTTGCACCGCGACGGACCGCTAGCGCCGGGCCATGCCCGGCGGTCCGGCCTCAGCCTTCCAGAATGAAGGCGGCGGCTACCTTGCGGCCTTCGCCGGCAAGAATGTTGAAGGTGCGCGCGGCGGCTGGATTGTTCATCACTTCCAGGCCGATGCCGCGCGACAGGCACGCGGCCATCACCACGGCGGGCGGGAACACCTGGCGATCGCCGGTGCCCAGCACGATCAGCGCCGGGTTCAGCGCCAGGATCGGTTCCAGGTCAGCCAACTGCAGCGCGCCGGCGTGCGTGACCGGCCACGCCTGCACCAGCTGGTCCGGGGTCAGGAAGAAGCTGCTGGACAGGGACTGGTCATTCACCCGCGCGCTACGGCCATCGGCCGCGCGCAGGCTGTAAGCGTAATCAGGCGGTTCGTGGTTCAGCTGCATGGGGCAGGGCGATCAGCCGCGCGGAAGCACGATCTGGCGCTGTTCCTTGCTGGGGCGGTAGAGCACGGCCACATGGCCGATGCGCTGCACCAGCGCGGCTTCGGTCGCCTCGACAATCTCGCCGATCATCACGTCACGGGCGTCGCGATCTTCAGCGGCCACCTTCACTTTGACCAGTTCGTGGCGCTCCAGCACCTCGTTCAGCTCGGCGATGAACGCGGGCGTGATGCCCTTGCCGCCGGTCTGCAGCAGTGCCTTCAGATCGTGGGCTTGGCCGCGCAGGAAACGGGTCTGGGAAGCGGTCAGGGCGATGGGCATGCAGAAAACACGGTTGAATGGGGTGATCAGGGTATCATGACGACCCCGTAACCCCCTATTTCCAATGGCTACCCGCAGCAAAAGCAGCCAGCGCTGGCTCAAGGAACACTTCTCCGACCCCTTCGTGAAGAAGGCACAGGCCGAAGGCATGCGCTCGCGCGCGGCCTACAAGCTCGAAGAGCTGCTCGAACGTGACCGGTTGCTGAAGCCGCACATGGTCGTGGTCGATCTCGGCGCCGCGCCGGGCGGCTGGTCTCAGCAGGTACGGAGACAGATTGGCGACACCGGCCGCGTGCTGGCCCTGGACATCCTGGACATGCCGCCGCTGGCTGGCGTGGAGTTCCTTCACGGTGACTTCAGGGAAGAAGCCGTCCTATCGCAGTTCGAAGCCATGCTGGGCGATCAGCCGGTAGACCTTGTGCTGTCGGACATGGCCCCCAATAAGAGTGGTGTAGGCGCGGTCGACCAGCCGCGGATGATGCACCTGGCAGAGCTGGCGCTGGATTTCGCCGACAACCACCTGAAGACCGGTGGGGCGTTCCTGATCAAGCTGTTCCAGGGCGAGGGCTTCGATGACTACGTGCGTGAAATGCGCCGTCGCTACGACAAGGTCTCCATCCGCAAGCCGGAAGCCTCGCGCAAGCGTTCCCCCGAGGTCTACGCCTTGGGTCAGGGAAAACGCGCCCACATGAAGTAAGCTCGACCCGTAAGCTCGACCCCAACGCAATGCCCGCACTGAAAGAGGAACGCTGGAGCCAATGAGGATGAACGACTTGACCAAGAACCTCCTGCTATGGGTGGTCGTCGCCGTCGTGCTGATGGTGGTCTTCCAGAGCTTCTCGCCCAAGTCCTCCGGGGCCGGGGCGCAGGCCGCATCGTATTCGCAGTTCCTGGACCAGGTGGACAGCGGCAACGTGCAGAAGGTCACTTTCGGTGGCGACTCGCGCGGCCTGACCAATGAAATCACCTACACCACCCGCGGTGGCCAGACGGCCACGGTGTCCGCGCCGGCTGATCGCGACCTGATCAACGTGCTGCGCACCAAGAACGTGGACATCGTGCAGGAACAGCCGTCCAGCGGCATTTCCTTCGCGGCCATCCTGATGAACTTCCTGCCGGTCATCCTGATCATCGGCTTCTGGCTGTTCATCATGCGCCAGATGCAGGGCGGCGGCGGCGGTGCCAAGGGCGCGATGTCCTTCGGCAAGTCGCGGGCCAAGCTGCAGGGCGAAGACCAGATCAAGGTCACCTTCGCCGACGTTGCCGGTTGCGACGAGGCCAAGGAAGAAGTGGGCGAACTGGTCGACTTCCTGCGCGATCCGTCCAAGTTCACCAAGCTGGGCGGCAAGATTCCGCGCGGCGTGCTGATGGTCGGCCCGCCGGGTACCGGCAAGACGCTGCTGGCCAAGGCCATCGCCGGCGAAGCCAAGGTGCCCTTCTTCTCGATCTCCGGTTCGGATTTCGTGGAAATGTTCGTCGGCGTCGGCGCCAGCCGCGTGCGCGACATGTTCGAGCAGGCCAAGAAGCACGCGCCGTGCATCATCTTCATCGATGAAATCGACGCCGTCGGTCGCCATCGCGGTGCCGGCCTGGGCGGCGGTCACGACGAGCGCGAGCAGACCCTGAACCAGCTGCTGGTCGAGATGGACGGTTTCGAAGGTGGCGAAGGCGTGATCGTGATCGCCGCGACCAACCGTCCCGACGTGCTGGACCCGGCGCTGCTGCGCCCGGGTCGCTTCGACCGTCAGGTCGTGGTCGGCCTGCCGGACGTGAAGGGCCGCGAGCACATCCTGAAGGTGCACATGCGCAAGCTGCCGCTGGCCGACGACGTCGAGCCGATGGTGATCGCGCGCGGCACCCCGGGCTTCTCCGGTGCCGATCTGGCCAACCTCTGCAACGAAGCGGCCCTGTTCGCCGCGCGCGGCAACGAGAAGGAAGTCCGCATGGACCACTTCGATCGTGCCCGCGACAAGATCCTGATGGGTGCCGAGCGCCGCTCGATGGCCATGAGCGAAGAAGAGAAGACCCTGACGGCCTACCACGAGGCTGGCCACGCCATCGTTGGCCGCCTGGTGCCCGAGCACGATCCGGTTTACAAGGTCACCATCATTCCGCGCGGCCGTGCGCTGGGTGTGACCATGTACCTGCCGGAAGGCGACCGTTATTCGATGAACCGCGTGGCGATCAAGTCGCAGCTGTGCTCGCTGTACGGTGGTCGCGTGGCCGAAGAGCTGATCTTCGGTGCCGACAAGGTCACCACCGGTGCGTCCAACGACATCGAGCGCGCCACCAAGATGGCCCGCAACATGGTCACCAAGTGGGGTCTGTCCGACCAGCTCGGCCCGATCGCCTATGGCGAAGAGGACGACGAGGTGTTCCTGGGCCGTTCGGTTACCCAGCACAAGAGCGTGTCCAATGACACCGCGCGCCGGATCGACGAGGAAGTGCGCAACATCCTTGACGAGGCCTATGCGCGCACCACCGAGCTGATGACGGCCAACCTGGACAAGCTGCACGCCATGTCGCAGCTGCTGCTGCAGTACGAAACCATCGACGCGCCGCAGATCGACGCGATCATGGAAGGTCGCGACCCGCCGCCGCCGATGGGCTGGAACAAGTCCAACAAGGATGGTGGCAGCAACGACAAGGGCGGCGACGCCCGTCCGCTGCCGCCGATCGCCGGCCCGGCCGAGTCGCACTGACGGCCTGCCACCGCTGTACGCAGACGAGGCCGGGGCAACCCGGCCTCGTTGTTTCCGTGCTACACCCCGCATCCCTGTCTTTCGCTGGAGCCCGCATGTCCATTCCCCCGCCGCAGCCGATCTCGCACACCGTTGAAATGGTCATCGCCACGATCGTGGGTGTCGTGGTCGGGCTGACCCTGGACAACCTGCTGCTGGGCTGCGGTGTCGGCATTGGCGTCGGTATCGTCCTGAGCATCATCAAGACCCTGTACGTCGACCGGAAGCGCCGCCGCCCGCGCTGAGGGTTTCCCGGCCGGGCTGCGCCCTGCACCCGCCGAGGCCTCAAGCAACGGCAACAGCAGAGCAAGTGCGGGCATTCCGCGGATTGGCGGGGCGGAATCCGTGTGCTGTTGGTAGGTGTCGACCTTGGTCGACACGGTAGATCCACGCCACGCGTGGATTGGGCGGGCCTTGCGTCCTACCGCTGCTGCGGGTCAGGATGCGCCACCACGGCCGCCATAGGGGGAGGCCGGGTCTACAGGGGATCACCATGAAACTGCTGCTTCCGCTTGCCCTGGCAGGGCTGGCGACGCTTGTTCTGCCCGCCGCCGCCGCTGAAATCCGCGTCGTCCAGCCGGTACCTTTCAGTGAATCGGCGATCATCGCCGAGGCCATCAAGAGCGAGTGCAGCATCGGCGCCACGCTTGCGCAGTCGCTGGCTTCCAACGCCAGCCGCCACGGCAACACCATTGTGTCCGGGCCGGTAGGGGTCGACAGCGGCAGCGGCCGCTCGTTGAAGCTTGAACTGGTCGAGGCGCAGAGTGCAGGCAATGCCTTTACCGGGCACTTCAAGTCAGCTGCAGTGCGTGGCGTGGTGTTCGAGGATGGTCGCCAGATCGCAACGGTCACGGCGCGCCGGGTGTCCCGCGGCGGCGCCTTTGCCGGCTTCAAGGGGTCCTGCACGGTGCTGGACCGCACCGTCAACGCGATTGGCGAAGACCTGGCTGGCTGGTTGGCTGCCCCGGTAGACAACGCGCGCCTGGGTAACCTCTGATCCGGACACCTCCCCACCTTCGAGAGTTGGCCGGCGTCCAGTAGATCCACGCCATGCGTGGATGAATCTGTCAGATATCGAACTCAATCCGGGGTCAGAGCCCGTTGCGCAGCAACGGGATCCGACCCCGTGCCGTTCGGACAGCTCGCGGGAATCTGTCAGAGGCGGGGCGGTGTGGGTGGGCAGGACCGCAG
>NZ_JBWJPD010000031.1:0-37338 GCF_056393165.1 Stenotrophomonas sp. Steno-C17 | reverse complement strand
AAATCAATGACTTGCGCCGCCACATCGCACTGCATTTCCCACTGTTTCCCAAGTATCCACAGCATTTGGTCCCAGTGGTCCCAAGCGCGGCTCAGTACCTGAGTTTCGCCACCGCGCCGTCGTCGCCCTCTGGCGTCAGGTGGGCGTAGTACTTCTCGGTCGTGGCGTAGTCAGCGTGACCGGCAAGAATCTGCACCCGTCGCAACGGAACGCCGGCCATGACCATGTGGGCACAGAACGTGTGCCTCAGCCGGTGCAGACTTCCGCCGATGCCGGCGCGCTTGGAATCTGAGGCAAACCAGTCAGAGACCGTGTCCTTGTGCACGGTCACCAGCGGGTCGGGAAGACGGCGAAACGCCCAGCGCGCATAGCGGTTCAGCGGCACCTCACGCCACTTGCCCGACTTCGTGCGGCCCTGGCCATCCTCGTCCGGATCGCTTTCGACCCTCAGCCGGCGGCCGGTCACCGAATCCTTCCCCAGCCCAACCAGCTCGCCGCGGCGCAGCCCTGTGTGGGCCATGAACAGCCACAGAGCCGCTCGGTCGGGGTTTGCGCGGTACAGCTTCCGCATGGCCGCGCGGTCGTAGAACCTCACCGCCACGCTGCGGACACCGCGCGGCGCCTGGGTTTCCTCCAGCGGGTTGAAATCCAGCTCTTTCCACTTCACGCCACGCCGAAACGCGGCCTGCAGCCGGCGCACCTCTTTGCCGACAGTCTCCGGCGCGACCTTGTCCTTGGTCAGCCGGTCTGACTTGTACGACTCCATTTCCATTGGCCTCAAGGTGTCGATGGGCCTATGGCCGAAGCGGGCGATAAACAGCCGAACCTCGCTCTTTGCCTTCCCGTGCGTGGTCGGATGCTCCGCCTTGTACCAATCCAGGTATGCGTCCAGAAAGTCCCGCACGGTCGGAAGCCTGGGCAGGATGCGCACCCCATGGGTCAGTTCCGCTTCTTTCGCTGCTCGTATGCCCTCAGCTTCGCGTGGGCTGACGCGACCAATGGCGACACGGCTTCGTTTACCGCCTTCCCGCCAGTTGAGGTACGCGGCGCCGTCCCGCCAGAAGATTGTGACCTTGACCATTGCCTAGCGCCGTAGATTGCCGAGTAGAGGGCCGCTTTCTCGTAAAGCTTCTTGCCCATGAAGTTGCGCGGTTCAATGCCGTAATCGGCAATGTTCGAGTCGAACTGGCTGCGGGAGACCCCGCAGTAGTGCGCGGCCTCGTCCACGGTGAGCCAGTCCTTGCCGACGATATCCAGCTTTTCAGCAGCTCCCATCGGGTCCTCCTTCAGTCAGTGTCCAGGGCAGCGCGCAGCTGCTCCCCGGCCTGTTGTGCGGCGTCGCGCAGCGCCAGGTTCTCCGCGCGCAGGCGGATCAACTCGTCAGCGGCAGTTACAAGTTGCTCGCGCAGCACGACCTTAGGCGGCTGCTTAATGAGGCGAGGTTCGAGGGGGAAAAGCTGGGGATTCATCGGCGATCCTTGTGCCGCACGGCGGGGTCGATGCCATAGGTGTCGGCCAGGGCGCTGGTGAGCCGGTAGGCCGTCGCGCGGCTCACGCGGAATCGGGCGATGACCTCTTCCGTGGTGGGGAACTTCTCCTGCTCGTGCGCCCACTTCATGAAGAGCATGATCGACCGCATGTAGCCGTAGCCCGCAAGGTCGTGCTTGACCCTGCGGACCTTGACCACCGGCGGCATCGAAGCGTCGGCGGAGAAGTCCCGCGCGCCGAGTCCCATAGATGGTGAAAGGTTCATGCGAACAGGTCCAGTTGGGCCGGCAGCACCGGCGGCGGCGTGGCTTCCTCGCGCAGCAGGTCAGCCATGCGGAAGGTCACAGCCCATGCATCGGTGTGGCGAATCAGGTACTGATCCTCCTGGCACACCGAGATCTTGCCGGCCGAAATCAGGTAGCTCGCGTGGGCCGGCCCGGTGAATGCCTCGTACTCGATGCGCTGGATCTGCTCAGGGCGCCAGCCCTTGCGCAACTTGCGGTCGAGGATCGAGCGGGCGAAAGCGCGCAGCTGGTCAGGCGTCATCACGTGGCCACCCTCCGCCAGCACCAGGCGCATCCCCGCCAAGCCTGCCACCCCAGCCATAACGCGGTGATGCCGAACACGAACACGCCCAGCACGATGGCGAACCGCACGGCCACGGTTGCTAGGTGGTCAGTCATTGGTGGGCCCCTGGCTGTCGATCAGGGCCAGCAGGCGTCTGCCCTCGGCGTGGCTGGGCGTACCTGCAAAGGTGTACGCGATGAAGAACTGGACGGCCTGCCGGAACTGCCCCAGGTCCACGGCCTGCGCGGGCGGGGCGGCGTAGAGCGGGATTGGCGTCTCATCGTCGTCGCAGTAGGCAGCTGCCTCGCTGAAGGTCGGGTAGAGCATCGGCTCATCGTGATGCGTCATCCACGCAACCGCCTGCCCACCGCCAACGGTCAAGGAATCCTTGCCGGTTGCGGCACCGGTCCCATCGCAGGCGGTGCAGTCGGCGTCCACGTCGTAGCTGTCGGGCCCCGATCCGGCCATCGCCACGCCTTCGCCGCTGCCGTTGCACTTCGGGCACACCGCCTGGCGGGCGGCGATGACACGCAGGGCAGCGGCCTCTACTGCGGTTTCATTGTGGTTTCGCAGTCGGCGTGCAGCGGCAGCGGTTACTTCGTTCTTGTCGAACTCAGCGGCCAGCAGTTCGCGCGCATCCCCCTGACCGGCCGGGGAGGGCTGGACCGCTCCTCCGCACGCGTGGCATCGGCCATCTCGCGGAATTCGTGAGTAAGTCATGCCGCAGTGCTTCACAGAGCAATGCGCCGATTGTTCATGCGTCCCCTTCACCTTTTCCGCCAGCTCCATCAGGGTCAGCCCCGGCTGGCCGAACAGGGCCTCGCCGATCTGCGCGACCAGGCGCTGGGCTGCGCCGTCTGCCATCGTGTTCATGCGTCGGCTCCCATGGCTGCGCTGCCACTTCTGCTGTGACGGCCCGAATATGCCCGTTCAACCGATTTCAGCGCAGACTTCGGGTCATCCGAATTGGCCGCATTCCAGCCTGCCGTTACCCCGGCCATGTACTGGCTATCCATTAGCGAATCAGCCTCGGCGCGCAGGCGGGCGATCTCGGCGGCGTGGTCGGGCTGCTGCTCGAGGTAGAAGTAGCCAATCGGCTCGCCACCCTCGACCCATGCATCTGCGTCCAGGTCGTAGCGCTCGACGCGCAGCTCGTCGTCGGAGCCCAGCGCCGGGATCGAATACACGTCGAGCGGGCCGCCGTACATGGCGATCCAGCCAAGATCCGGATGTTCCATGTTCCCGTAGAAGGCACGGCCGGTGACAGGGCATTCGCTCGGCCCAATAGGCTTGTCCTGCTCGATCCTCTGCCGCTGCTCAGCATCCACCCATTCGGCGTGTGCGGCATCGGACACTGCGGTCCAGTCGATTTCCTGAGTCATACCCGCTTCTCCTTCTGCTTGGTGCGTCCTGCGTGGCCACCCTCGACCACCTGGCGGCGGCTGACGGTGGATCGGTCGATGGGGCTGGTGCCGAGCTTCTGGACCTTGCCGCCCGAGCGCAGTAAGCGCTCCACGTCGGCTGCGATCTGCTGGGCCTCGGCGTCCTTCTGCTGCTGGGTCGCGCCTTCAAAGGTGCGCTTTACGTGGATGGCGGTCACGGCTGCACCCCATCCACAAGCGCCTGAATCTCAGCGAGGCTCTTCTTCGCCGCATCAAGGCGTTCCTGTGCGACGCGCACGCTCTCGATCCGGTTCCGCAGGGCCTTCTGCAGACCCTCGGCCTTGCACTGCTCGACAGTCGGCCAGAAGTGGAAGCCTTCGTTCCCGTGCCAGACGCGCTGCGGCTCGTCCTCGTCCTCATTGAGCATGTGGACGGCCACGACCTTGCCGTAGTCGTCCTGCGCCAGAAGCAGCTGGCACTGCCAGCCGTGGCTGCAGGTCTTGCACTCGACCTCTAGCTGGACTTCTTCCTGGCGCTCACGGCGACCGATCACCACGTAACGGAAGATGCCAGCCGCCTCGACGTAGCGGAAAAGCTCGTCGCCGATCTTGTAATCCTTGATGCTCATGCGATGCTCCTCAGCGGCGCCCTGCTGACTTCCATCGGGCACCACACGTTCGTCAGATTGTTCAGGTGGACCTGCAGCGGATCGCGCCGCAGGGGTTTCAGTGGGTCGCGGAGCCTCCGGTCGGTGTTCCGGCAGGCCGCGCAGTCCGCGTGTCGCCTACCGTTCGCCATCGGGAAGAACCGCAGCGGCAGGCGGGCCGCGCACTTCGTGCAGATCTTCATGCCAGCCTCGCCTTCATCAGATTGGCCCAGGTGAGCGGATACGGGCCGCGCTTGATCCGGTCATACGCCGTGCTGCGCGAGACGCCGAGAATCTCCGCGACCTGCATCGTGGTGAAGCGCTTGCCCTCGATCACGCTGGCGTACAGCTGCGCGCGGGTCTGCCCGGCGCGGCGGAAGCACTTGGCGTGGCTGGGGTAGAACGAAACGTCCATCACGCGGCCTCCTGGCGGTCGCCAGCGCGCAGGCTCCGCTCGAACCCGACCACCATCTGGCGGAACGGCTCCAAGTCGGCGCGCATCTTGGCGATGAAGGCCTCGTCGCGCTCGAACCGGCGCCACCACAGCTGCCGACCCACCGAGGCCAGCGCCGGGCAGTAGAGGCCGATGTGCCACCACTTCCGGTCAGTCAGCCACATGCAGCCCTGGGCCTGCTCGAACACCTCGCTGGCATCGTTGTCGATGTGGAAGGCGCGCAGCTTTTCCGGGTTGATGAAGCACTTGTATTCGCTGCCGCCGTCCTCGCCGATGAACCCGTCGGCGGAACAGCCGTAGTCGCCGCACTCGCTCAGCACGAACCCTGCGCGGCGGACCAACAGGCCGGACTGCACCTCATGCTCGGCGCGGGCCAGCGGTTCCATCTCATGGCCGCGGCGCATGGCGAACGTTTCGAAACCCTCGTCCAGAGGCTCGCCACTGATCCGCTCGATGGCCAGGCGGAAGGCGTAGTTCTTGGACGCCTCGCTGAAGTCGCCCACCGGCTCACCGGCCAGCGCCTTCTCAATCACTGCCGACTTCGGCACGGCCTTGTAGCTGGCTGCCTCGGCAGCGGCCTTGTGTGCCATACCGGCCAGCACCGCATCGACGTAGGCGCGCTGCTGGTCGGTCAGCTCGCCCACGCGCGAGCGAGCGGTGGCGAACATGCTGGCCGTGATGACCCCGGCACGGGCGTTGTGCCATGCGTCGCTGCCCTGGTCGCAGGAAATCAGCCTCACGGCGTGACCTCCTCAGCCTCTGCGCGCTCGGCTTCGCCCTTCAGCGTCTCGTGACCCGACTGGCCGATCATCTTGCGCTGCTCGGGGGTCAGCTTTCCCCACGCGTCGGCGTAGGCGTCCAGACCAGCCGTCGCGATCTCCTGCAGGCTGGCATACAGGGCCTGGCGCTCGGGCGTATCCTCCGGCTCGGCAGGCAGCTGACGGGTGGTGCTGGCCGGAGAACGCTCGGCGCGGACCACTTCGCCCTCAATGATGCGCTCGGCCTCGTCCTGCTCGTAGATGCCAACGAAGCCGAACGCCAGACGGGCGCACTGGATCATCGCCTTGTGGCGCAGCATGCGGCGCGGGTGGGACTGCCACGGGCCAGCGTTGGAACGGCGGCACTCGGCCATGTACTCGGTCACGCGCACCGGGCGGCTGCGATCCTTGCGGTAGATCGAACAGGTGCAGCTCTGCTCGTCCTGCTCGAAGTCCATACCGTCGAACTGAGCGTGTGAGTTGATGATGCGCGACCAGCCGTCGACGCCTACCACCGGGACGATGCCGTTGTTCTTGTCGGGGAAGGCGTAGATTTCCTTCGTCCACGGGTTCAGGCCGTACTGGTTCGCTACTACCAGCAGCGCGGTCATCTGCGCGTCGGAGACCTGGCCCTTGAAGGCGGTGGCCTTCAGTACGGCAACAAGCTCCTGCGCATCGTCGGCGCCCATGTTCAGTGAAGCGGCGAGGCTCTTGGTTTGTGAGAGGACGAGGTTGCTCATGGCTGCTCTGCTGGTAGGTGGAATAGTTGCCCGGCTCTCGGAGCCGCCGCCGGGCGGGCGGTCGCATCCCTGCGGGGAGTTACACGAACGGATCAACGTCCGGATCGTTCATCAGCGGGATGTCGGCGTTCTCGTCTTCGTCGGTGCCGGCGTCCGGCTCGGGTGAGGCAACGGTGCAGGTGGTCACCGACTGGATGCCGGCCAGCTGGGCCTTGAGCTCGTCCAATTCCTTGGTCAGCTTCTGGTTCTTCGTGTACTCCGCGTACCACTGGCTGCTCTTTTCGGACGCTTCCTTCTGAGCCTTCTCTACCAGCGGATGGGTCGGTTCCAGCTCGCCGCCCTCGGTGTACTCGATACGAACGCCTTCCTCGGCGCGCTTCCAACCGCTGGTGCTGTAGTGGCCGTCGCGTTCGAAGATGGTTGCGCGCGCCATCAGTTCGGCGGCCAGGCTGGCGCATTCGCTGGGCAGGATGATGGCGGTGCGTTCGTTGCCGCCGATGGTGATCTTGATCTTCATGGGTCTATCCTTGGTCTCGTGGGTGTAGTTGCCGGGTTGTTGGACCCGCCCGTCGCGGGACCCTGCTGGGGAGGCAGGGCAGGGGAGTCAGTCGCCGTCGGCGCAGATGCCGTGCACGGCTTCGTGGTTGTTCATTTCGATATCGGCATTGCCAAGCAGCAGGCCGTCAAAGTGGTGTTCGGTTGCTTCCAGCCCCGGCGCGACAGGCGGCTCAATCTTCGGCAGGCCGCCGAACTGCTTGGCAAAGGCGGCATCGAGGTGGTCGAACGGGTTCATGCGAACACCGCCTGGAAGATGGTCACTGCCAGCACGCCAAAGCAGAACGCGAGTGCAGCGATGAGGGCGGTGTTCTTGAGCGCGTAGACGTGAGCGGCGCGGTCGTCGGCGGTCACTTCGCACCCCCAGCCATCCCAGCCCGCAGGTCGCGCACCATCCGGCCAATGGCCATCGCAGCGCTGTAGCGGCCGGTCAGGAAGTCAGCCCGCGCCAGAGAGGCCGCACGGTCGGCGTGGTGCGGCTTGTATCCGAGGCGCAGTGCAGCCAGGCGCACCAGTTCGGCCACTGCCACCGCGCGGATCATGCGGCGCGGGAAGGGGAGGATCACGGCGCTCATGAATGGATCCTCACGAGCGCGGTAGCCGCCTCGTAGTCCGACTCGTTCCGAATGCCGCAGCGGTCCTTGTAGTCGTCCAGTTCGTCCTGAACGTGGCGGTCCATCGCGGCCTGGTACAGACGGGTGAACTCGATGGCGTCCGCGCCTTTCAACGCCTCCGACATTGCAGTCAGTTCCCCCTCGGTCAGCACCAGCTCACCCATCACGCTCGGCGAGGTGGACAGCCAGGAGATTGCATCTGCAGTCCGGTCCTGAATCGATGGGGACGGGTACACCCGGCCGTCGTAGGTAACTTCGGTGTTGTGATGGTTGCGAATGGCGTTCATGGCTGCCTCGGATGGCGTATCAAAAAGGCCAATTACTGACCGGCACGACGCACGGCCAACGCGAACCCGTTGTAGTCGCGGGGGAGGCCGTTGACGTAGCCGTAGTTGAAAAGGACGCCCCACGCGGACGCCGGGGACCAGGCGCACAGGTCGGAGGTCCAGAACCAGCCGCGCTTCGGGAAGTCGGGGAAGGCGTAGGTATCGATGGCCGGTTCGTGGCGGGTGATATCCACGATGGTCAGCAGCTGCTCGCGGGTCGGCAGGGACCAGTCGCGGTGGCCGGCGTAGTCGAGCTCGGCGCAGGCCTTGGTCGCCTGCTCGTGGGTCATTTCGCCCTGGGCGAGCGGCTTTGCGGTCCACTCCAGGCCGGTCTTGCTGTCGATGACGGTCAGTACGCCGCCGTGGGTCTGGGTGAAGCGCTGCTGGTTCAGGCTCATCTTCGTCTCCAAGCCGCTCCCGGGAGTGGGTGTGCTGCGGCGTTGGGAGAACGATATGCAAAACGGGATAACTATGCAATCCCGAACGGGATAAATTTCTGCATAAGCCGACGAACGGTAGGTAGAAGGTCTACCTACTAGTTCGCGAGTTCACATTGGTATGTGCTGTTTGGGTATCTCGCCATGTACGTCTCGGCGATTTCTTGACAGAACTCAAGATCCGGCGCCATCCCATAGATAAGCGCGATCCTTTCTGGGCCGCCCATCCCGTACTTCACCAGAAAGTAGTCCGGTGAGCTTCCGATCTGGTTGCCCTTGGCGAACTTCGAGAGCTTCTCTGACTGCTGCTCGTAGCTGGGCATGCAGGCCGCTAATAGGATGGCGGCTGTCGCCACGGCGAAAAATCCAATGCTTCTCATAGTCGCTGCTCCCTAACCAGCCCCGCTTCATCGAACCCGATGCCCTCGACGCGGCATTCCCTGGCCCGTTCCATTTTGTCTTTCAATTCCATCAGCTCGTCATCGGTCAGGCATTCCATAACGCCGCGAACGTGGGCCGTCTCTTGCCGGATCAGCCATGCCAACCAGTACATGCGGGCCAGGTCCCGGATACGGGAATAGATCAGGTCTCGGGTAGCCCCATCCATTCCGGATCGCTGAAATGGCACTACCTGGCCGCGTCTAACGATAACCGGCCTCGATTCGTTCCGAGGCGTCATGCCCATGGCCGCAGCCATTTCCCCTGCAAGTTGCTTCAGTCGCTCGTCGCTGATCGCCATGCTGTCCTCACCCTGTTTTACGAAGCTCGGCAGCGAAGCGGCGTAGGGCAACGATCACGTTGCTGTCGTCCATGATCCCGGCGGCGCCTTCTTCTTGGACCACCTTCATGGCCACGTACAGGCGATCCGCATAGGTGTCCCTGGGAAGCGGCTCAGGGGCCATGGCCTCCATCTCGCTCACCAGCTTCACTGCGGCTGCAACTATCTCCCGCTCCGATCCCACGGACTGAGACGCTGCCGGCTCCTCGATACCGGACAGATCAACCCACATCAGGTCGCTGGCGGAGACGCCGAAGTGCCGGGCCAACTGGCCCATCTTCTCGGGGTTCGGCTTGCTGATCTTGCCTGCCATGTAACGGCTCACCCACGACTGCCCGGCCCCGGAGGCGACCGCAGCATCAGCTGCAGTGGTGCGGTTGACGTGGATCAGGTGGCGGAGATTGCGGCGAGGCAGGTCGTCGTCATGCATACCGGAATGATCCCGCATACCGTTCGTCGGACAAAATGCATTTGGGGATTCCAAATGTATCCCGAATGGGATATTTTCCTTGGCCATGAACCCCTCACTCGCCATCGAACGTCTCCGCGCCGCCGGGCTGACCGAGCAGAGCATCGGCTCTGCTGTGGGTGCCCGGCAGTCCACCATCAATCGGATTCGCCGCGGCCTGATGCAGCCGACCTACGAGGTTGGCAAGGCGCTGGTTGATCTCGCTACGGCCACCGAGCGCAAGGCCGCTCGCCGCCGCCGGGCCTGACATGCCCACCTCACCGACCCCGCGCAGGGAAGGGCACCACGGTGCCGCTGCCGGGGGCGGGCGGGTTCTTCCGCTCCACCTGGGTGATCTGCACCCGATCCGCGTAACGCCTCAGCACGAACAGCCGACCGGCAACCGGCACCAACTCGACTACACCGCTCGACCGCTTCACCTCTGAATTCACTTGGCTCAATCCGTTGTGGGTTGGGCCTTTATTCCGCCCGAGAGGGCTTGGCAACGATAGGCAACGCATGGCAACCCCTGGCAACCAAAAAGAACTGAGGCTCGCGTTCGGCGTGCACCACGCCCCGAAAGACGCGCCGTCGCAGATCGTCCGGCAGATCGAATCAGCCGCCCACGCGCTGGCCGTGATGATCCGCGCCGGCCACCACAAGCTCGAATACGTGGCGGCCTGCATCGGCAAGTCGAAGTCCTACGTCTCGCGGATGCAGAACGGCGTCCGCCCGATCCCCGAGAAGCTGGTCGGCCCGCTGTGCGCCGCCACCGGCTCCAATCTCCTTCGCCAGTTCCTCAGCCTGCAGGCCGCCCTTGACGGCATCTGCGAGGTCGAGCGCCTGGCTGACCTGATGAGGTCCGCCAATGAAGAACCGAGCCGAGTACCTGCAGCGGCTGGCCGAGTGCATTCAGGTCATCGAGTCCAGCCCGCCTATGACGCGCGAGGAGATCGCCGCGCACCTGTCCCGATGCGCGGACGAGCAGGCCAGGGCGGAAGCCCGGCGCTCGGCTACGCCGCAGCCTGACCTACTAGGGGCAGCGTAATGGCCAACACCTGGTTCCGCATGTACGCCGAGTTCGCATCCGACGCGAAGGTGCAGATGATGAGCGAGGCGATGCAGCGCCGTCTGCTGATGGTGTTCTGCCTCCGTTGCAGTGACGTCACAGTGACGCTCAGTGACGAAGAACTAGCGTTTCAGATGCGCATCAGCGCCGACGAACTGGCCGAGACCAAGGCGCTGTTCGTGCGCAAGGGATTCATCGATTCGGCGTGGAATGTCCTCAACTGGGAGAAGCGCCAATTCGCCTCGGACTCAAGCGCCGCAAGGACTCGCGCCTATCGTGACAGGCAGCGCGACAAGCCTGTGACGTCACATGTGACGGAGCGTGACGCCCTAGAACAGAACAGAACAGATACAGAACAGAGAAGAGAAGAGCAGGCCGCGCCTGTTGCTGACGCAGCGCCGTTGCCGGCATCGGCGACCCCGATCACCTCGCGGTCGCCTACCGGCTCCCGCCTGCCGAGCGATTGGCAGCCGAGTACGGACCTCGTGACCTGGGCGCTGGAGAACGGCAACGGGATTGACGTGGCCCGAGAGGCGGAGAAGTTCCGCGACTTCTGGACGGCCAAGGCCGGCAAGGACGGCCGCAAGCTGGACTGGCCGGCCACGTGGCGCAACTGGATCCGCCGCGCGGCTGAGGGCCGTGGCGGCAACGGTGGCGGCGCACTGTTCGCCCAGCAGCAGCCACAGGCCGCTGGCGGCGGGAGGAGGGCGCTGTGAGCAACGTGACCCCATCCTTCGCCGAGGAAGCCGTGATCGGTGGTCTGCTGCAGGACAACCAGCGCTTCCACGACGTGGCCCCGCTGATCGGCGCGGATCACTTCACCAGCCCGCAGCGCGCTCGGGTGTTCGGCCTGATCCGTGACCGTGTGCTGGCCGGCGAGCCTGCCGACGCGGTGACCATCGGCGAGGCGTCCCCGGACGACTTCGACTACGTGGTGCACCTGGCCGCGAACGTCCCCGGCTCGTCCGCGGTGGTCGCCTACGCCGAGCTGGTGCGCGAGAACTGGCGTCGCCGTGAGGCGGTGGCGGTGGGCCTGCAGCTGGTGTCGGCGGCGCGTGCCGGCGAGGAGGACGCGGTGGACGTGGCCGCTGGTCGGCTGCTGGCGCTCAACGCCGTGGTGACCGCGTGTGAGTACACCGGCAAGCAGGCGCTGCAGCAGGCGTGGCGCGAGGTCGAGCGCAACCACGCGTCGGGCGGCGCGCTGCCGGGCATCCCGACGGGCCTGAGCGCGCTGGACGACATTCTCGGCGGCTGGCACGACAGCGACCTGACGATCATCGGCGGCCGGCCGGCCATGGGCAAAACGGCGTTCCTCGGCGGCCTGATCGAGGCGGCGGCGGACGCCGGCAAGCGCCCTGGCGTCATCAGCGCCGAACAGCCGGCCGTGCAGCTGGCCCTGCGCCGCCTGTCGCTGGTGTCGTCGGTCGCCGCGTCACGTCTGCGCAGCGGACAGTTGGAGGACGAGGACTGGGGTCGGCTGCAGGCCAGTATGGGCCGCGCTATCGCCCGCGATATGTGGATCTACGACCGCTCCGCCGTGACGCTGGACGAGCTCGTCGGCATCGCCCGGAAGTGGAAGCACACCCACGGCATCGGTTGCCTTTTCATCGACTACGCCCAGCGCATCACCGTGCCCCGCGCCGACCGCATCACCGAGGTTTCGCAGGTAGCGCGCGGCATGAAGAACCTTGCCCGTGATCTGCAGATCCCGGTCATCTCGCTGGCCCAGGTGGTGAAGGGCGTCGACCAGCGGGTAGGGGACAAGCGCCCCACGGCTGGCGACCTGGCCAACAGCGACGAGCTGACCCGCGAGGCCGACCAGATCCTGATGCTGTACCGGGACGAGGTCTACAACCGCGAGACACAGGACCGCGGCATCGCCGAGATCCTGATCGAGAAGAACCGCCACGGGCCGACCGGGTTCAAGAAGGTCGCCTTCCTCAGCGAAACCATGCGCTTCGCCGACCTGGGGAGGGATTTCTGATGGTCCCGCAATACGAACTGGAACGCGCCCGCCAGACCGGCCGGTGGATGCGCGACGCACACAAGGACCGGAATTCGGTCCCGCTCTACGCCATGGGCGAGGACGGGCTGGCGCTGCGCCGGGCTTGGCTGGCCGGCTGGGACGAACGAGACGAGCAGATCAGGAGGAAGGCATGAGCGAGATCGAATTGAAG
Source organism: Stenotrophomonas sp. Steno-C17 (assembly GCF_056393165.1). Taxonomy (NCBI): domain Bacteria; kingdom Pseudomonadati; phylum Pseudomonadota; class Gammaproteobacteria; order Lysobacterales; family Lysobacteraceae; genus Stenotrophomonas; species Stenotrophomonas sp. Steno-C17. The sequence continues at coordinate 24,899 of NZ_JBWJPD010000031.1, read as the reverse complement.
GCGCGGGAGCTGCTGTCCGATGCGTTTGACGAAGAGGGATTCCCGAGGCACGCCGCCAAGATGCGTGGCGGGCTGAACTTTACTGCCATCTATCAAGATGTGGCCGTGAGAGCGGTGATCGCTGCTCTCACACAGCCTACTTTCGATGTCGGAATTCCGACATCGGTCCCGCAGTGGCAGCCGATTGAGAGCGCGCCGAAGCATGGTCAGCCGGTGCTGCTGGATCATCCGGGTTGGCATTCGCGCGTGATGCGTGGCGCATGGGACGCGCACGAGCTGGCGTGGCGAGTGCATGGATTCGGATGCCCGGCCACCCAGCCTACCAAATGGCAGCCGCTGCCCGCTCCGCCGGAGGTGGTGGGATGAGCCACCCATACGCAGCGCGGCCCGAGGCCGCCACTCACACCTGGTTGACGCCGCCAGCGATTGTTGCAGCCCTAGGTCCGTTCGACCTGGACCCCTGCGCTGCACCATCGCCTCGCCCGTGGCCTACTGCCGCCCGGCACATCGAACTGCCGGAGGATGGCCTCACAACAGAGTGGCATGGCCGAGTGTGGTGCAACCCACCGTTCGGGCGTCACACCGAGGCGTGGCTTGCGCGCATGGCTGATCACGGCAATGGGGTCGCGCTGGCCTTCGCTCGCACCGAGACGGCCATGTTCCAGCGGCACGTTTGGCGTCGTGCCAGCGCCGTGCTGATGCTGGCAAACCGTCCCCATTTCCACCGGCCTGACGGCACTCGTGCACGGGGGAACAGTGGTGGTCCCATCTGCCTGATCGCCTATGGCGACGACAACAAGCGGGCGTTGATCGCCAGTGGTCTAAAAGGTGCGGTGGTCGTGGTCCACCACATGGAGTGTGCGGCATGAAGCGCACCTTCCTGGTCGACCAGAAGGGCAATCCTGACTGGCCGAAGGTCATCTCCAACGTGGTGCACGCCATCAACGACTGGATCAAGGGCGGCCCGGTGCAGATCACGCTTGACGAGCCGAAGCGGACGTTGGACAGCAACGCCTGCATGTGGGCCACGCTGGCTGATATCGCGCGCCAGGTCGAGTGGCCGTACACCAAGGGCGGTAACTGGACCATCGGGCTGATGGATTCGGACAGCTGGAAGGCTGTGCTTACGGCCGCCTTTGAGGGCGAATCGAAGATGGCTCAGGGCATCGGCGGCACGACCGTAATGCTCGGCGCCCGGACCAGCCAGTACAGCCGCCGGAAGATGGGCGATTTCATCGAATTCGTTCAGGCCTTCGGCACCGAGCGCGGCGTGGAGTGGTCCGCCAGCGCACAGGACGAAATGGCGCAGTTCGCGCCGACCAAGAGGAGGGCGGCGTGAGGACTAAGAACGCCAAGGCCTTCACCGCCGCCGAGCGCGCGCACCTGCAGGCGGTCAAGGGGCTGCCGTGCAGCGTGTGCGATGCCCCGGCCCCGTCCGACGCCCACCACATCAACCAAGGTCAGCACTTCACCACCGTGGCGCTCTGCAAGGACTGCCACCAGGGCAGCGTGAACGGCTGGCACGGCCAGAAGGTCATGTGGCGGATCCACAAGATGGACGAGTTGGCCGCGCTCAATGTGACCCTGCAGCGGCTTGGCATCGGGGTGGCGGCATGAACGAGCTGATCCTGCCGTGGCCGAGCAAGGACCTGTCGCCGAATGGGCGGGTGCATTGGCGAACGAAGCACAGGGCCGCGCCCAAGGCTACATCTTGGCGCTGGAAGCGGGCTGCAAGCTGTGGGACCTCCCGGCAGGGAAGCTGCACCTGTGGCTCACCTTCCACCCGCCGACCAAGCTGCTGCCCGACGACGACAACATGCTCGCCCGGTTCAAGCCGTACCGGGACGGCATCGCCGATGCGCTGGGCATCGATGACAGGCGGTTCATCAGCCACCCGCTGGTCAGCACCGAGGTCCGCAAGGGCGGCCAGGTGGTGGTGAGAATCACCGGAGGGCCGGAGGCATGAGCCCCACCTTCAGCCAGTACACCACCCCAGAGCTGGAAGTCGTCGCCCGGATCGACCACGCGCTGGCCGACGAGGTGTTCAGCCTCCACCGGCAGGGCTACGACGTGCGCGAGGTGCTGCACGAGGCCCGCGCATTCAAAGCCGAGGCGCAGCTGATGCGCCGCGAGATCCGCCGCAGGAAACAGTCCAATTCACAGGGGGTAGGCCATGAACATTGACACCTTCGGGGTATACGTCCGAGCAGAGTTGGAGCACTGGGGAAGGGAGTTTGCCCTTCATCGCGACTGCGAATATCTCGGCCACCAGTCGAAGAACCTTCTGGCAGTATTGATCGAGCACCAGGGTGAAATGCCTGGTAGGACTCAAGGCTACAAGCCAATGGAGACGGATCTTCGGGCGCAGAGGATTGAGGACGTGGTGGCGTATGTCTGGCGCAGCCACCGCGATATGGCTATCGTGCTGCGCGCCTACTACTGTGGCAGCGGCCGGCGCAAGAACGAGCGCTGGGAGACGGCCAACCTTCTGCTCGCCAATGCAGGTAGCCCGGTCATCTCAAAAACGGGATACATGGAACTGGTCAGAAGGGGGGAGGACCGTGTCAGAGGCTTCCTTGAGGGCATGGGATTCGCCCACCCCCTTGACAGGTCCGACCTGAGAGTGGCATAAATCAGCTACGTTGCCAAAGTTGCCCCTAGTCCTGACGGACTGGGGGCTTTTTCGTTATGGAGCCCCCATGTCAGCCCTCGCCTACGCCGTCTCCCTCGTGAAGCGGTGGGAGGGTTGCAAGCTGGCGGCGTACCCTGACCCGGCAACAGGTGGAGCGCCATGGACCATTGGCTGGGGAGCAACTGGCCCAGGCATCGTCAAGGGCGTGAAGTGGTCGCAGGCGCAGGCCGATGAGCGGCTGGCGCAGGACGTGAGTCGATTCCTCAAGGGCGTGAAGTCCGCCCTAAAGCGGCCGGCCACTGACCCGCAGCTCGGGGCGATGACCAGCCTGGCCTACAACATCGGCGCCCGCTCCTTTGCCAATTCCACCCTGCTGCGGAAGTTCAACGCCGGGGACATTGCTGGCGCCGCGGCGGAATTTCCACGCTGGAACCGGGCGGCAGGCAAGGTCATGAAGGGCCTGACCAATCGCCGCCTGGACGAACAGAAGGTATTCCGCGAATGAACTGGCAGATCGTGGTGAACGTGGCTGTCGGCGTGCTGATGCCTCTGGTGATCTTCGCCCTGGGTTACATCGTGAGCCTGTCGAAGCGGATCACCGACCTCCGGGTGTTGGTTTCCGATGAGTTTGTGAAGAAGCCGGAAATCACCCGAATCGAGCAGACCATGGCCAATATCAGCGCGACCTGCACTGAGCTTCTCAAGGCCGTGGCCGAGATCAAGGGCGAGATCCGAGGCTCCGGGCGGTGACTGAGCGCCTCACGGACCCGCTTGACAGGCTGGAAGCCAGCATCACCGACTTGAGCGCATTGCTGCGTCCGGCACAGAGCAACAACCTGAACACCATCCGCGTCGAGGGCGCCGGTTCCATCTGGAACGGGATCGCCATTGGCGTGTCGCTGGCTGGCGTGATTCTTGGGGCCGTGTGGATCTCGCACGTTGCCAGCAGTGCCGATGTGGCTACCCGGCAGGCTGAGGCCTACCAGAAGGCCGTCTACATGCTGGCTCCCCGGTTCTCCGAGGAAGTCGACAAGGAACTGGACCGCCAGAAGGAGCGCGAAGCCAAATGAGTAGCCCCACCCCGATCATCACCCCGCCGCCGACCAAGCCCAAGAAGGTCAGCATCCTGCCGCAGGGCATCGCGCCGGTGAAGGAAACGCTCAAACACTGGACCACCTGGCTGTGGGGCGTTCTGCTCGCCAGCCCGGATGGCCTTTATGCCGCGGCTGCTGCAGTGGGGATGCTGGCGGACGAGGCCATGCCGAGCGCGATTACGACCTTCATCCGCGCCTTCGCTGGCGTCGGGCTGATCGCCAAGTTCATCAGCCAGCGGAAGCCGAGCTGAAATGAGCATCCTGACCCGCGCCCTGCTGGTGGCTGTCGCAGCATTGGTGCTGCTTGCTATCTGGCAGCGCGGGTCCGTGGCTCAGGCAGAGCTTGCCCGTGACAACGCCCAGACGGCCGAGAAGGTGGCAGTGCAGGGGCGGGACAACGCCATTGCCGTGATCGCCGTCGAACGGCAGCGGGTCAAGCGGGCCGAGGCAGTGGCTACCAAGTACGAGCAGGAGAAGGCAGATGCTGAATCGAAAGGCGCGGCTGTCGCTGATGGTCTGCGCGCTGGCAACCTCCGCCTGCAGCAGCGCTGGGCAGGCTGTGAGGCCCGAGTGTCCGATCTTGCCGCCAGCACCAGCGCCCCTGATGACTCAGCCGACGACCGAGCAGCGAGTGCGGGACGAATTGTTCTCGCCGCCGCCCAGTGCGACGCCCAAGTCCGTGGACTACAAGCCTTGGTGAGGTCCGACCGTGAGTGACATGGGCCGCGCTACACGGAACATCGTTTCGGCTTACCAGCGAGATCGGATATTCCGCAGCAGCCTCTACGCCAGTGAGTCCCGCCAACTGGTGACTGACTTCAATGGGGCCATCCCCAGGGGCCGATCCATCTCGCAGGCCGTGTGGCAGACCTGGGAGAACCAGTGCATCGCCATGGGGCCGGCTGAGGTATCGGAGCGATCGGTTCAGATCCGCGTGGCAGCCCAATACAGCGGCCGCTCAAGGATCAAACTGGATGTGACCCTGGACAATGGCGACACGTTCTCCGCCTGGCACATCATCCGCGTGCTTGGCGCCCCCTACTTCGATAACCCGGGTTGGGTGAGCGGGCCGCGCAAGGTGGTGGCCACCATCCCGGCAGTGGAGTTGCCCTGATGGGTAGGCCGTCGGATTACAGCCAGCAGATTGCCGATGCCATCTGTGAGCGCCTGGCAGAAGGCGAGTCTCTGCGCTCGATCTGCGGGGATGAAAGTATGCCCAGCAAGGCGGCAGTGTTCCGCTGGCTGGGGAAGCACAAGGAGTTCAGTGACCAATACGCGCGCGCGCGCGAAGAGCAAGCTGAGGCGTTGGCTGATGATCTTGTAGATATCGCCGACGAAGAATGCACGATGGTCCGCTCGGTGAAACACGGGACGGCTGACGATGATGGCGAGGGGAATACCGAGGTGGTTTTCGACGCCACGGCTGTCGCCCGAAACCGCCTGCGCATTGAGGCCCGGAAGTGGGTCGCCTCAAAGTTGAAGCCCAAGAAGTATGGCGAACGCCTGGACACTACGGTTACCAGCGTCACCCTGACGCATGAGCAGTGGCTGGCCTCCCTTGAAGAGTGAGGAGCTTGCCACCCGCAAGCGTCTGCGGGATGACTTGGAGTTCTATTCCAAGAACTGCATGCTGATCCGCAGCAAGTCTGGCGCGGTCCAATCGCTGAGGTTCAACAGAGCGCAGCAGTACATCCATGAGCGGCTGGAAGATCAGAAGCGCCGGACCGGCAAGGTTCGCGCTTTGATCCTCAAGGGGCGGCAGCAGGGGTGCTCCACTTACGTATCTGCCAGGTACTACCACGCCTCGTCATGGCGCAAGGGCGTCCGTACCTTCATCCTTACCCATGAGGACGCAGCGACACAGAACCTGTTCGAGATGGTGAACAGGTATCACGAGAACTGCCCGGAGTTCGTCAGGCCCAGCACGGGCGCTGCGAATGCCAAGGAACTGCTATTTGATGTGCTGGACAGCGGGTACAAGGTCGGCACAGCAGGAACCAAAGGGGTCGGCCGGTCGAGCACCATCCAGCTTTTCCATGGGTCCGAGGTGGCGTTCTGGAAGAACGCAGAGACGCATGCGGCCGGCGTGCTACAGGCCGTTCCAAACGAGGACGGGACCGAGGTAATTCTTGAGTCCACGGCCAACGGGATTGGCAACTTCTACCACCAAAACTGGCTGGCGGCAGAGCGAGGTGAGGGAGACTTCATCGCAATCTTCGTGCCCTGGTTCTGGCAGGAGGAGTATCGCCGAGAAGCGCCTCCCGGATTCGAACTGACCGAAGAAGAGAGGACCTATGCCGAGCTTTACGGCCTCGATCTGGGGCAGATGGCCTGGCGGCGCAACAAGATCAGCGAGCTGAAAGATCCGGCGCTGTTCAAGCAGGAATACCCCGCCACGGCGGCCGAGGCATTCCAAATGTCCGGCCATGACAGTTTCATCAAGCCAGAACTGGTGGCCCAGGCGCGCAAGAGTGTGCGTGAAGAGTCTGGCCCGTTGGTCATAGGCTTTGACCCGGCGCGTTTCGGTGATGACGGTTCAGCGCTTGCCCGGCGGAGGGGCCGAAAGGTCATTAAGGTGGAGCGGCGCAACAAGCTGACCACAATGGAGGGTGCTGGCTGGATCAAGCAGGTTATCGACTCGGAGTCGCCGGCTCGCGTCTTCATCGACGTTGGTGGGCTTGGCGTTGGCATCTATGACCGCCTGGTCGAGATGGGCTACGACGAGGTGGTAAAGCCGGTGAACTTTGGCAGCGCCCCGTTGGAGCCGCCAAAGATCGGGGAGGATGGCAAGGAAATTGGCGGCGGCCCGGTGAATCGCCGTGCTGAGATCTGGATGGCCTCTCGCGACTGGCTGGCCCAAGAGGGTGGCGCCGACATTCCGGACGCGGACTCGCTTCAGGGCGACGCCTGCGGCCCGGGCTACAAGTACGACAGCAACTCTCGCGTCCTGCTGGAAAGCAAGGAGGCGATGCGCGCGCGCGGTGTGCCAAGCCCGGATGAATGGGACGCGGTAGCGCTGACATTCGCTGAACCGGTGCCGGTATCGGCGCCGAAACCCATTAGCTTCAGGAGCGGCTGGTAATGCAGGACGACGATCTGAAAGCGCCCGTCACTGCTGAGGAGAAGTTCGCCCAGATGCGCGCGCGCTTTGCTGACTGCGAGTCGGCTGAAAGCAGCATGCGCTCGCGGGCAATCGATGACTTCCGGTTCATCTGGATCGCTGGCAGCCAGTGGGATAGCAATTTTGGGCGGCTGCGAGGTGATCGACCAAAGTACGAGTTCAACAAGCTGCGCCAGGCGGTCAAGCAGGTCATCAACGACATGCGCATGAATACGCCGTCGATCAAGGTCAGGGCCAGCGAAGACGGCGATGTGAAGCTAGCAGAGATCCGCCAGGGCCTGATCCGCAACATCGAGGCGCAGTCACGTGCTGACGAGGCCTACGATTGGGGCGGCATGTACGCCGTCAGCTGTGGTTTCGGCGTGTGGCGCGTGGCCACCGAGTACTCAAACGACGACACGTTCGACCAAGAGATTCGCATCAAGCGGATTCACAACCCGTTCTCGGTGCGCTTCGACCCGGCAGCCGAGGAGCTTGACCGATCGGACGCGCGGTTCGCCTTCGTAGAGGATTCCCTGCCGCGCGAGCAGTTCAAGGCGCGCTGGCCCAAGGCCGAGATGGTGTCGTTCGACTCGACCATGACCGGCGACTGCCGAGACTGGTTCAGGGACAAGGCCATCCGCTTCGCCGAGTACTGGCAGCGGGTTCCGGTCACCAGGGAAATCCTGATGCTATCCGATGGCCGTGTTGTCGACGCCGAGGACTTTGACGAAGAGGCTGCCGCCAATCCTCCGATGGACCAGATGGGCATGCCTTCCGCGGATCCGATCACCGTCCAGCAGCGCCGGCAGGTCGAGTCGTTCAAGATCACGATGGAGATAGTGAGCGGCGCCGAGACGCTGGAAGGCCCGTTCGACTGGCCTGGCCGCTACATCCCGCTGATCCCCGTCTGGGGCGATATCGTCCACGTTGACGGCCGCGACGAGTGGTATGGCATGGCGCGCATGGCGCGTGACGCCCAGGTCCTCTACAACTTTGAGCGGTCGAACTTCGCTGAGGTCATCGCGAATCAGCCGAACACGCCGTTCATGTACACGGCCAAGCAAATTGCGGGCTACGAGCGCGAGTGGCGCGACCTCGCGGTCAACAACGCACCCGGCCTGCCGTACAACCCGGACCCTGCAGCGCCTGGCGTCAAGCCGCAACGCGAGCCGCCGCCGCAGCTGTCGCCGGGCTACATGGCCGCCCTGCAGTTGTCCTCGGACGATATGAAGTCCACCACGGGCATCTACGACGCCAGCCTCGGCAGCCGAAGCAACGAAACCAGCGGGCGCGCCATCATGGCCCGTCAGCGCGAGGGAGACGTTGCCAACTTCGACTATCAGGACAACGTCAGTCGGGCGATCCTATTCACTGGCATCATCGTCAACGACCTGATACCGCATATCTACGACAGCGAGCGGCAGATTCGCATCCTCGGGGAGGACGGCGCGGAAGAGTTCTTGGCCGTCAACAAGCCCGTATGGAGCGAGGAGGCTCAGGAGTGGATCACAGTCAACGATCTGCGCCAGGGCAAGTACGACGTGAGCATTAGCACGGGGCCGAGCTACACGACCCAGCGCATGGAGACGCTGGACGCCATGATGCAGTTGGCCCAGAGCAACGGCCCCGATGCCATGCTGGCCCGATACGGCGTTCTCAAGTCGATGGACACGCCCGGTATGGACGAGGTGCGCGACGCCTACCGTGCACTTCTGGTCAAGCAGGGCCTGTTGCCGCCGGGTGAAGGCGAAGAAGCCCCGCCGCCGCCTCAGCCCAACCCGAAGGACGTGGCCGACGCCGAGAAGGGCGCAGCCCAGGCCCAGCTGTACGGTGCGCAAGCACAGGGCCAGCAGCTCGAGAACATCGGCCTGCATCAGCAGCTGCAGGCGCGTCAGATGCTCCTGGACACGCCACCGCCACAACCAGTTCCAGTCGTCGCCCCAGACCAGCCGCCTTCGGGCGGTTTTTTTATGGGCGGCGATCAGGGCATAAGCCCACCCGCACCGGCCGGTCAGCCGGGCTATCCGATCTGAGATCGCTATGAACGAGAGCCTGCAAGCCGCCATCGACGCTGTCGAGGCATCCAACCCGACCCCGGCCGCTGATGTGCCGCCGAAGGCTGATGAACACGCAAAACCTGCTAGTGAGCAGGGCGACGACGCCGCAACCGATTTGGATGGCCAGCAGGCCAACCAGGCGGAAGAATCCGGAGACTCGGCAGCTTCGAACGGGGAAGATGCACCCGCACAACGCCAGAACAAGGGCGTTGGGAAGCGCATCAACGAGCTGACACGGGAGAAGTACGAGGCGATCCGGCGCGCGGAGGCGGCAGAGCGACGCGCGCAGGAGTTGGAGGCCAAGAGCCAGTCGCAAGCTAAGGAGGGCGCACAGCGCGCTCAGGGGGACGGAAAGCCGAAGATCGAAGATTTCGATTTCGATCATGAAGCCTATGTCGAAGCCCTGACCGATTGGCGCTTTAACCAGAAGCTGGCTGAGCGCGAAACCTCCGCCAAGGAGCAGCAGAAGCAAGCTCATGAGCAGGAGCGAGCACAGCAATTCCACGAGCGGCTGTCTGCATTCCAGGCGGCCAATCCTGGGAAATGGGAGGCCGCCACTCAGGCGCCCGTCAATTTCACGCCCCCCATGCTGGAAGTGATCGCCACCAGCGATATTGGCCCACAGATCGCGGTCTACCTGACCGAGAACCTGGACCGAGCTGACGAGATCTCGCGCATGACGCCTTACGCCGCCGCAGCAGCACTGGGCCGGCTTGAAGCGTCCATGGCTCCGCCCAAGACCTCCACCCCTCCCCCGAAGCCCACATCCGTCACGAAAGCGCCGCCCCCGCCTTCGACCGTTGGCGGCAGCTCTGTCGTGCGCAAAGACCTTGCGTCGATGGACGTTGCCGACCACCTCGAGGCCGTGCGGGCCAAACGAAACCGATAACCGGAGATCAAACCAATGGCTGGCAATCAGCTCCTCACCAGTTCCATCATCGTCAAGCGCGGCCTGGCAGTGCTGACCGAAAAGCTTCAGGTACTGAAGATGGTCAACCGCCAGTACGACACCCCGTTCGGCTACAAGGGCGGCGCCAAGGTCGGCGACCAGGTGTCCGTGCGTGTCCCGCAGCGCGGCATCGTGCGAAAGGGCCGCATCATGGATCTGCAGCCGCAGATCGACAAGACCATCCCCGTGAAGGTCGACCAGTACTACGGCATGGATACCGGCGCCACGTCGGCGGAAATGGCCCTGCAGATCGATGACTTCCAGGCACAGTTCATCGACCCGAAGATCGGCGACCTTCTGGCCAACGTCGAAGCAGACTTCATCAACAAGGTCACCCCGCTGGTCCCGGGTGCCGTGGGTGACTACGGCGCGTTCGATGACGCCCGTACCGCCCTGGCGGCGAAGGCCTACCTGGACAGCCAGCTGGCCCCGTCCAGCGACCGCAACCTGCTGATCAACACCTACTCCCAGATCGATATCGTGGACAGCCTGAAGGGGCTGTACAACGCGCAGGAGAAGGTTGGTCGCCAGTACCGGGAAGGCGAGATGGCCAGCAACACCCTGGGCTTCGACTGGTACTCGTCCAACCTGACCGCCACCACCACCCGCGGCAGCGGCGCCGGCTACTTGGTCAACGGTGGCGGCCAGTCGGGCAGCACCCTGGCCGTGGACACCGGCACCGGCACCATCAACCCGGGCGACACCTTCACCATCGCGGGCGTATTCGATGTGCACCCGCAGACCAAGAAGGTGCTGGCCGGCCAGCTGAAGAAGTTCACCGTCACGCTGGCCGCAGCGTCCGGCGCCACCGCGCTGCAGATCACCCCGGAAATCGTGGTGACCGGTTCCGAGCAGAACGTTTCCAATGCGCCGGCAGACAACGCTGCCCTGACCATCGGCGGCGTGGCGGGCACCAACTACGTGCAGAACCTGGCCTTCTCGAAGGATGCGTTCTACTTCGTTACCGCCGATCTGCCGACCCCGCCGGCCAGCCACGGCGTCGATTCCGCCCAGGCCACCCACCAGGGCATCACCCTGCGCTTCACTCAGGGTTTCGACATCGTCAACGACATGTTCCTCTCGCGCTTCGACCTGGTTTGGGGTGGCGGCATCCTGCGCCCCGAGCTGGCCGTCCGCATTCCCGCCACCGTCACCGGAATCTAAGGAGATACCGCCATGGCACAACTCGCAATCGAAACCCAGAACAGCCTGTACGCGGCGGCTCCCGGCACGTCGGACGGCGCAGTCCTGGGCAAGGACAACACCGAGAAGGTCGGCTTCTACGGCACCACCCCGATCAGCCAGCCGACCATCACCGCCGCCAATTCGGCCGCTGGCACCGCAGGTGCCGTGCTGGTCGCGCTGGGCCTGGCCCGCCAGATCCCATAAGGAGGGACGAGCATGGCTACCGAAAAGAAGCACGCGCTCTACCTGCTGAGCAAGGACGAGGACCGCATCGAGCTGGTCCACGCCGACGATGTGGATGCCCGCAAGGCCGATGGCTGGAAGGAGCCGGAAGGCATGAAGGCCAACGGTGAGCCGTGGAACGCCGAGCGCGATCTGCCGGGGCAGGATATCGCTGCCGATATCGCCAAGCAGACCGCCGAGGCTGACGCCAAGGAAGCGGCCAAGGAGCAGAAGTCGGCGAAGTCCGATGACGCCCCGAAGGCTGATGCCGGCAAGCCCGCGTCGAAGAAGTAATCCCGCAGTCCCGTCAGTGGTATTGGGGCGCCCTAGTGGCGCCCCTTCTTTTTGGAGTCTCCGATGACCACAGCAGCAACCATCGTCAAGCGGGCGCTGCGGCTTCTGCGCGTCGTTGACGCCACGGAGGCGCCGGAGGCTGAGGATTTTGAGACCGGTCGTGACGCACTTAACGGCATGCTGACGCGGTGGGAGGCGAGCGGCCTGGCGCTGGGCTGGCAGAACGTGACCAATCCGGCAGACGAAATTCCCATTCCTCCGGAAGCAGAGCAAGCAGTGGCCTTCAACCTGGCGCTTGTCCTGCGCGCCGAATATGGCGTCTCGCTTGATGCTGACGTGGTCCAGTTCGCTACGGATGGCCTTGCTGAGCTGCAGCGTGACATGTTGGTTTCAAATCCGCTGGTCCTGCGTCCGCGCCTTCCCCGTTGCGGGCGCTACAACATATACACCGACAGCTACAGCGACGGGGCCGACTGCTAATGCCAGCCCAGTCCGTAGACCTGATCGGCGGCTACTACAAGGACGACAGCCTGCCGTGGTCTGCGCAGGACACTGTGAACTGGCTGCCGGTGGCGGCCGAGGTGGCCGGCACACGCACGGTCAAGAAGTTCTCGACGCCGCCGGGCCTGAAGCCGTGGCAGCAGATCGGCACTGGCCCGATCCGCGGAATGCACGACTGCGAGGGCCTGCGCCTGATTGTCTCGGGGCGCTACCTGTACCGCATCACGCCGGCGGGTACTGGCATCCCCGTTGGCGTCATCCCTGGCGTGGGCCGGGTGCAGATGACGCACAACCAGTTCAAGACTGGGTTCCAGGTTCTGGTCGAGAACGGGCAGGGCGGCGGCGGGTACGTCTATGCCACTGCCACCGACACGTTCGCCAAGATCACCGACGAGGGTTATCCGGGTTCGATCTCTTCAGACTATCTCGACTCCTACATTCTCGGCGTGGAGCCGCAAGGGCGGTTCTGGTTCCATTCCAACCTGGCTGACGCCACCGATTACAACACCCTTGACCGGTATGAGGCTGAGGCTGCGCCCGACCGGATTGTGGGCCTGGCGGTCAGCGCATCAGAAGTGGTGGTGTTCGGCCAGCGCACGACTGAGTTCTATTTCAACTCTGGCGCGGCTACTGGCACTTTCCAGAACCGCAAGAGTTCGATCACGCGGGGCTGCGCGTCGCGCCACACGATCCAGAAGCTGGACAACACCATTTTCTGGCTGGGCGACGACGGCGTGGTCTACCGCCTCGAGGGCTATCTGGCTCGCCCGGTGTCGACTCGCCCGCTTGAGAAGGCGATCTCTGGCTACAACTGGCCCGAGGCAATCGCCTACGTGTGGGAGGATCGCGGACATAAGGTCTACTACCTGACCTTCCCGGACGGCCAGACCTTCGGCTACGACGTCATCACCGGCCTCTGGCACCGCCGTGAATCCTTCGGGATGAACCGCTGGCGGCTGAGCCACATCATCAGCTGGGGTCGCGACTGGTACGGCGGCGACTTCCAGAACGGCCGCACCTGGCAGATCGACTGGGACTACTTCCTTGAGGGCGACCAGCCGATCATCAGCGAACGCGTCTCGCCTGCGCTGGCCGACGACCAAAGCTCGCTGATCGTCCCGAACGCCGAGCTGATTCTTGATACGGGGCAGGGGCCGGGGACTGTTCCGGTCGCGTTCCCGGTTCAGCCGAGCATTCCCAAGATCACGAACAATGCGCCGAGCGGCGATGTTGGCTTCGCCTGGGACGAGTTCACCTACGCGGTTGAGGGTGGAACGCCTCCGCTGTCCTTCAAGATCACCAGCGGCCAGCTGCCGCCGGGGATTGGACCTCTGAGCGCAGCCGGCGTCATCGCGGCCGGCACCCCGACCACTGCCGGCGAGTACCGCCCCACTGTCCGCGTTACCGACGCCAATGGCATGTGGGATGAGATAGATGACGTCATCAACATCGGCGTTCCGTGGTACGGCGTTGGCGTCCTCGGCACCACTGGCCGGGGGCGCTATGCCATTGGCCGCGGCGGCGGCACCGACTGGGACAACCCTGTCCAACTGACGGGCGTAGGGGTTTCCGACGAATACGGCCTAGTGGTTTCCCGAGGCTCCCAGATCGTCATGATTCCATTGAGCGCCGAGAGTGCTGCCGTTTCGTCCGATGGTGGTAGTTCGTGGGCGCTTTCATCATTGCCCGTGAACAACACCAGAAACTGCTGGTCCATCGACCAAGACACCATTCTGGTCGGCTGCAACGACTCTGTGATCTTGCGGTCGTCAACCGGGACGGCATATTCCGCTGTGATCGTGGATACCTCCGGTTCGGGAAGCTTCTACGGCGACTTCAACGGGATTTCTTCGATGAACGGCCGCAGCGTTGCGGTCAGTGATCGCGCATCTGTCTCTACAGACAAGGGCGCATCCTGGTCGCCGCTTCAGGAGAACTACGTCGTAGATAACGGCATTTATATGCGCTGCATTGCCAACAGCGGAAGCATCTTCCTCTCTGCGGGGGATGGCAATCGAATGGCAACGTCCTCCACTGGCGCAAGCTGGACTGAGATCCCGTCCCCGTTCACTGGCAGCTCACCGATCACGGTTGCCGCGTTCACGGCAGGCGTGTGGGTTCTGGCCAATGCCGCAGGCCAGATCGCATATGGCGCAAGCCCAGGGTCTATGGCGCTATCCGCAGCCACAGTCAGCGGCGGCGCAACGGCCCTCTACGCGGCTCGCGGACGGTTCGTCATTGGCGGGGCCAATGGCTCGCTGATGACCTCCACCAATGGCGCGCTCTGGGAGGTACTGGCCGAGCCGTTTACAGGCTCCGTCAGCAACCTGAGTACCAGCCCATGACCGACACCGACCACTACGTAGAGATTTGCTACAGCAAGGACGGCGGCCGGAACTGGTCCAACTGGAAGCGCCGTGACCTTGGCGCTGTCGGCCAGTTTGAGAAGCGCATTCGAGTTCTGCGCCTGGGGCGCGGCCGGCAGTGGGTGTTCCGCATCCGCGTTTCCTCCGCCCGCAAGCACGACCTGCTGGGCGCTGTACTGACCCCCGAGCAGACGGACGACTGATGAAAATCTCAACGGGTCCAGACTTCCTTCAGGGAGTGATGGACCACCCAGCCGTGCGGCCGTGGATCGGACCGGATGGCATGGATGGATCGTGGCCGCTGTCTGCGATCTTCGACCAGGGTATCGGCATCGAGTTTGACGGTGGCGGGTTCTTCTTCCACCGCCTCGGCGATGGCGTGGTTGAAGTCCATACAGTTTTCAAGCCTGGCACCAAGGGGGTCGCTGGGTTCTGCGCTGAGGCGGCGGAATACCTGTTCTGCGGCACCGAGGTGACCAAGATTGTGACGAAAGTGCCGGTGGACAACGTGCCGGCGGTGCGCCTGACCGAGCGCGTCGGCTTCCGCCTGGATTACGTGCGGCCGGCCAGTTTCCTGCGTGGCGGCGTTCTGCACGACGTTCGGCACTACAGCTGGGACGTGGACATGTGGGCGCGCGGCATCAATGACCCCAAGGCGGTCATGGCGCGCTGCACGGAGCTTGGCGACAAAAGCAAAGGGATCCGCCTGCTCTATCGCTGGGCGGTGATGAACGACGACTACTCGGTATTGGAGAGCTGATATGCCTGCTGTGGGCGCAATTGTAGGGGCCGCCGGTAGCGTTATCGGCGGCAAGATGCAGAGCGATGCGGCCGGCAACGCCGCCAATGCCTCCACCACGGCCTCCCGGGATGCCATTCAGGCCCAGGTGGCGATGTACAACCAGAGCCGCGCCGACACCATGCCGTACCAGGTGACTGGCACCGGCGCGCTCTACATGCTGGCGCAGATGTATGGGCTGCCAACCTATTCGGCGCCGATCTCGGGCGGGATCCAGATCACCCAACCTGAGCCGGCCAAGAAGAAGAAGCGCAGCACCTTCGACAAGTTCACCGATCCGGCCAACTTGGCTGGGCAGTTCGGGGGCACCAGCTATGACCCGATGGGCTTCTTCAGCAGCGGAACCACGGGCGGTGATGGCGGTCTGACCATCACCGGTGGCGCGGGCGGGGTTGGTGGCACTGGCGGTGGCACGCTCAATCAGGGCGCCGGCGTGGCTGATTTCAGCCAGTTCTACCAGACGCCCGACTACCTGGTTGCGCGAGACGAGGGCATCAATGGGCTGGACCGCGGTGCTGCGGCGCGCGGCGGCCTGTACTCGGGGGGCGCCGATGCTGACCGCATGACCTTCGCGTCGAACCTTGGGTCCAAGGCGTTCGGCAACTTCCAGAATTCGCTGTTCCGTCTGGCTGGCCTCGGCGGCAGCGCCAACAGCGAGTTGAACAGCCTAGGCCAGAACACGGCCGGCCAGATTGGCAACCAGCTGACCAACGCTGGCAACGCCCGTGCCTCGGCCTACCTGCAGCAGGGCCAAGCCCAAGCCAACACGCTCAACAACCTCGCCGGGTTCGCCGGCAGCTACTTCGGGAGCCGCTGACGTGGCAGACATCTTCGATTCGTATGCCCGCGGCCTGCAGGTAGGCCAGCAACAGAAGCAGCGCAACCAGCTCGCCGAGCTGCAGTCCCTGGCGCCGCAGGTCATGAGCGGGGACCTTGACGCCACCAGCCGGGCCTATGCGCTGGACCCGAATACGGCGAAGTCCTACCAGACTGAGGGCAACCGCCAGCAGCAGCAGTTGCTCGGCCTGGCTAAGACCCTCAAGCAGTTCGCCAGCAACCCGCAGATGCAGGCCGGCGTGTACCGCTCGGCGTTGCCCTACCTGAAGCGAAACTTCGGCGCCGAGATCCCCGACGACTTCGACGCGGCGACGGTAATGCCGATTGTCGACCAGGTTCTGGCGGTGGCGAATAACACCCCCAACTACGGCGGAGGCCAGACGCCCACCGACGTTCGCTCGTTCCAGATGATGACGCAAGGGCTGTCGCCGGAGGACGTTGAGCGAGCGCGGCGGATCAACCTGGGCCTCGATGGCCGTTCGTCCACGTCCGGATTCAGCCAGGTCAAGTTCAGGGGAGCGGACGGCCGCGAGCGTGTGGGTGTGCTCAACGGGCGAACGGGCCAGATCGACCTGCCCGATGGCACTAGCTTCAACCCGCAGACCGGCGCAATCTCGCAGACCGCAGGCATGCAGCAGGGCGCGGCGCAGCCGGCAGCGCAGGCCACCGTGTTCCGCGCTCCGAATGGCGAGGTCATCGACGTATCCCAGGTTACGGAGCCGGGGCTGCGCGAGTCGATCATGCAGAACCCCGAGCAATGGGGGTTGGTGCCGGATGGCGGGAGCGCGCAGCTTCCTCCGCGCAACGTGCAGCCCTCGCAGGCAGGGGGCAGCATGTTTGTCGGTCGCGCCCCGGAAGAGCAGGCCGCGCGGACGGAGGCTGCGAAGCTGGGCGTCCAGCAGCAGTTCCTGCCGCAGGAGCTGGCGGCCAGGACGCAGGCTGCGCTGGCGCAGGAGGCCGGGAAGGCCCAAGTAACTGCGCAGGCAGACGCCAATAAGCTGCAGATGACCCGTAGCCGCGACGCGAACACGGCTCTCGATCTCCTGAACGAGGCGGAGGCGCTGCTGCCGAATGCAACCGGTAGCCTGTCCGGCGCGCTTTACGACAGTGGCGCAGCTGCTTTCGGCCGCGCCACCCCTGGTGCACAAGCAACCGCTGCACTCAAGACCATCGCGGGGCAGTTGACCTCAAAGATGCCGCGCATGGAGGGCCCGCAGTCGGACAAGGACGTTCAGCTGTACAAGGAAATGGCAGGCGACCTGGCCAACGACCGTCTGCCTGTTGCAACCCGGCAGGCCGCGCTTCGCCAGATCCGTGGGCTGCAGCAGAAATATGCGGGGCAGCAACAGTCCGCCCCCCTCCAGATCCAGTCGGCTGAGGAGTACAACGCATTGCCGAGTGGCGCGCTGTTCATCGCCCCGGACGGCACCCAGCGGAGGAAGCGTTAATGGCGAGCCCGTGGGATGCAGACGAGATCGTGGCGCCGGCGCCGATGCAGTCCGCTGCTCAGCCGATGGCACAAGGCAACCCGTGGGATGCCGACCCCATCGTGGAGGACGACGGGCAGGGGTTCAACGACCGATCTCTTGATCTGGAGATTGTGGGTGGTCGGCGTCAAAGCTTTGACCCCGCGGCCAGTCAGTCCGAACAACCTGCAGTTGCGCCCGATGGTTGGCAATACGGAGCAGGGCGTGACCTTGCATTCGGTGCCCGATCCGTCCTGCAGGGCGCTGGAGGCCTTCTGGGTGCAGTTGGCGGGGATGCCTTCAACAACTACATCGTCAACCCGATTGCGCGCGCTGTGGGTGCTCAGGAGGCTCGGCCCTACCGTGAGGAGGCAGCAGCGCTGGCCGATTCGCTGGGGCTTCCTCAGGCGCAGACGGGGGGCGACCGTGTGCTGGGCGACATTGGTGAGGCGCTGACCGGAACTGGCCTGACGCTCGGTGCTGGCGCAGGGTTGAATGCTCTGGCAAACGTTGGTCGTGCTGGGGTTGCTCCTGCCGCCAGCCGGGTGGGCAACCTGCTGGCGGCTCAGCCTGGCCTGCAGGTCGCATCAACCATCGGCGGGTCCGGCGCCTCCGGGATCACCCGCGAGTCAGGCGGTTCTCAGGGCAACCAGCTTCTGGCCGGTCTTGCCGGCAGTCTCGGCCCCGGTATTGCTGGGGCTGCCGGCGGAGCAGCCCTGAGGGGCGCTGTACGCGGCAGTTCTGGCCAGCAGATGCAGAACCGGCTGGCCGACTTTGCAGCGCTTGGTGCCCAGCCTTCCGTTGGTCAGGCATCCGGAAACCGGATGGTGCAGGGTATCGAGAACCTGCTGGCGGGCGGTCCGACGAGTTCCGGCGTGATGAACCGGTTCGCCACTGGGCAGGCTGAGGACATTGGCCAGGGCCTGCAGGATATGGCGGGCCAGTTCAGCCGCAACCCGAGTGCTGAGCGGGCTGGTCGGTCTATCGAACGTGGCGTGGACACCTTCAACAACAACGTTGGCGCCACCAGACGTGCGCTGTATTGGCAGGCCGACCAGTACATTCCCGACACCACGCCGACCCCGATGCAGAACACGCTTCGCACCGCGGTGGCGCTCACTACCCCGGACCCGCAGGCTGCGGCCACCACTGGCGGCCTTATCCAGCCGGGGATCGCGGCGCTTCGCCAGAACCTGGAAGCCGATCTTGCTGCGAACGCCGGGCAACTGACCTATGGCGCTTTGCGGCGCATCAGGTCCGAGATCGGCGAGCAGATCGGCAATGCCTCTCCGCTGAATCCCCCGGCAGACATTCGCGAGCTGAACCGGCTCTATGGAGCCCTGTCGGAGGACATGCGCGCAGCGGCCCGCAGCCAAGGTCCGGAGGCTGTGGCGGCTGCAAACCGAGCCAACAACTACACGCGAGCATCGGCTGATCGCTTGGAGTCCATGCGGCGCGTGGTTGAGAAGGCTGGTGGCCCGGAGAAGGTCTACAGCGCCGTAATGTCCGGCACTCGCGATGGTGGCACGACCCTGCGGTCGGTCATGCAATCCCTGCCTCCGGGTGGTCAGCGCGCTGTGACTGCAGCCGTCATCCGGCGGATGGGATTGGCGACGCCTGGCGCACAGGACGCGGCCGGCGACGTGTTCAGCGCATCAACCTTCCTGACCAACTGGAACCGCGTCAGCCCCGAGGCGAAGCGCGCCCTGTTCGACCGCCATGGGCCGCAATTCAGCCGGGACATGGACCGGATCGCCCGCGTCGCCGACAACATCAAGAGTGGCTCCCAGGTGTACGCAAACCCGTCGGGTACGGCGAACCGTGCGGCGGCGCTCACTTACGGCGGCGCGCTGGTGGCATCGCTTTTCGACCCTTCATTTGCAAGCACCGGCGGGCTTGCGCTTACCGGCGCCCTGGCAAATGGCGGCGCAAGGCTGATGACTAGTCCCAGAGTCGTTCGATACCTTGCCAGAGCCACGGAAATGCCACAGGGCGCGTTCCTTTCCAGCCTGCGGCTGCTTGGCGAGGGGGCGAGCCGCGCCGAAGATCCCGAAATGCAGGAACTCGCCGGACTACTTGAAGAAGCCGTACAGCGTCAAGGCGACGGCGCCAATCAGCAGCAGGGGCAGGCCAACTAGGGACGTAGGGACCCAGAGATTATCCCAGCCGGAGGACGCAACCTGCTTCTCGTGCTCCTTCTGCATCCAATCCTTCGGCTGGCCGCCGACGTTGGACAGGTCAAACTTTTCCTTGCTCATGCGCCGGGCCTGTGGGTATCCGGCCCGAATCCTACCACCACCCCCGCCTAGCCGTATGAAGCCCGCCCTGAGCGGGCTTTCTCTTTTGGAGATCCCATGAGCTACCGTTTCTACAACCCGGCGCCGGTCTTCTTCGACCTGCTGGGCCTGCAGCCCGTGGCCGGCGGCAGCCTTCAGTTCTACGAGATCGGCACGACCACCCCGAAGGGCACGTGGTCCGATCCGGATATGACCATCGCCAATGCCAACCCGGTTCCGCTGGATTCGTCTGGCCGTTCCAACACCAACATCTGGCTGGACGGAGGCTATTCGGTTCGCCTGCTGGACAGTCTGGGCGCGGTTATCTGGACCCGCGACGTTGACAGCGGCGTTGATGCCAGCCTGGTCATTCCGGAGCTGCAGAGCGGGAAGTTCCTCAGCAACGACGGCTCCACGCTGCAATGGGACACCATCCGCCAGGTGCCCGACCCGACCGGATCGGCGAACAAGGTCCTCAGCACCGATGGCAGCGACCTGATCTGGATCTCGCTGCCGACCGTGCCTGACTCCCCCGTAGTGGTCACGGCCAACTCGATCAAGACTACTGGCACCGACACGGTGATCCTTGACCAGTGGGGGGTCGCGACGATGCCGGCCAGCAACGCCCAGAGCGCCAGCATGTCGTTCAATTTCCCGGTTGCCTACACGAACGTCCCGGTGATCCAGGTCCTGATTCAGAAGGGCGGCCCAATCGTCACTGAGGGCTACACGGGCATCATCAAGGCCACCCCGTCCGCCTCTGGCGCGACCGTGGACTGGAATACGGGTGTTGACGACATCCGCACCGGACTGCGCCTGACGTCCCCGTTTGAATTCTCCTGGCGCGCGGTGGGCAAGGTCGCCAGCTGATGCCGACGCCCGCTGAACAGCCGAATTTCTCTCAGCCTGTCGTTGATTCCGGCGGGCGCTGCACGCAGCCGTGGGCGAACTACTTCCTGCGGATGGCGTCGGCGCAATCTGACGCGGAGCTTCGGGCGCTGTACGAGGCGCTTGCGGCACGCGTGACGGAACTGGAAGACGGGGAATCGCTGAGCTTCGCGATCTTCGGTGCCAATTCGGTCAACGTGGATGGCGTGGCGCAGCCGGGCGGGGTGGCGCTGATCTCGTTGCTTGGGGACGAAGAAACCCCCGGCAACACGATGTACTACGGCACTGGCCCTGGTGGCGGCAAAGGCTGGTTCCCGGTTTCCAACGCGATTTCCGTAGCGTCAGGCGAACTGATCAAGACGGTTGGGGCAGATGGCGTCACCACCCTAGGGCTTGACCCGGTGGTCAAGGCATCCCTCGATCTGGCGGATTCGTCCGTCCAAGAGGTCCGGCCAGGCACGAACGTCACGGTGGACAACACCGACCCGCGGCGACCCATCGTTTCGGCTACTGGTGGTGGCGGCGACAACCCGCTGTACCCGCAGCTCACCGATCAGCTGGGCAATCTGCTCACCGACCAGCTGGGCCAGCCGCTGCGCCAGAACACCCCGGCCATAGCCTGGGCGTGGCTGTACGACGTGCCGGCCTATCAGCCGTTGGACTCGGACCTGACCGCGATAGCGGCGCTAACCGGCGCTGGCGTCCCCCTGCGGGCGGCCGGCGGCACCTGGACGCTTACCGCGCTCAACACGCTGCCCGCCATGACCCTTACCGCAGCCAATGCGCTGACTGGCGTGGCTGACTTCCAGATGGTGGCGATCACCGATCTTTCCGGCGGCCGGGAGCCGTGCTGGTACGACTCGACCGTCGTTTCGGGCACGAAATGGCGCCGATTCTCTGACCGGAGCATCGCGAACTGATGGCACTCGACCCCTCAATCTCCATTATTCGCGGGCTGCAGGCCTCTGTTGCGCTGGACGGGCACACGGTCAGCGTGTCGCCGGGCATGTGCTATGTGCCTGGCACTGGCCGGGTGCTGAGCGACGGCACGGCCTCGGTGGTGGTGCCCAGCACGCCCAGCACCGAGTTTCACCTGTACGCCTACGACATGGGCGGCGGCCTGGTAGGGCTGGAAGCGTCCACGATTGCGCCGGCCGCGCCTTACCTCGGCACCGCGCGCTGCAAGACGGGCGACCAGACGCGCCGCTACCTGATCTCTGGCCGCAACAACGCCAGCGGTCTGCTGCGCCCCGGCAAGCACACCCGGCCGTCGGAGATGGGCAACCGGGTCATGCTCGATGCGGCATCTGCGGCCGGCAGCGTGCCGATTCCGCTGCTTGCCGGCCTGGTGGCCACCACCGTGCAGACGGTGGACCTGTCGGCGGTCATCCCGGTCACCGCCAACCGCGCCATCGTCCAAGTGATGAACCCCTCCACGTTCACGCTCTACACCTCGCGCTCGGAAGTCGGCGCCCCGTCGCCAACCAACTACCAGTACGCCGCGATCCCGGGTTCGTGCCCGGTGCTGGACGTGACTCTGGACGCCAATCGCCGCTTCACCGTGCTGCTGAGCGCCACCACCATTCTCGGCGGGATCATCGCGCTGCTGACCGGCTCAGTGACGATCAACCTTGTCGGCTACGACTTCGATAGGTAACGACCATGCCCATATACGCCACCGACTACGCAGCCGCTGCGAGTGTAAACGGCGCTGATACCCTCCAAATTGTGCAGGGAGGGGCAGACAAGAGGGCCACTCTCGCGCAGGTCGCCGCACTGGCCAGGGTTCCGAGCGTCCAGACGGTCACGACCGCGGCGACGGTGACGCCGGTGTTCGGCAATGACCTGGTCGCCATCACCGCGCAGGCCGCCGCGCTGACCGTCGCCAACCCGAGCGGCACGGCCATTCCCGGCTTCGGGATGGTGGTCCGGGTGAAGGACAACGGCACTGCCCGGGCGATCACCTGGGGCAGCCAGTACCGCGCAATCGGCGTGACGCTGCCGGCCATGACCGTGGCCGGCAAGATCACCTATGTGGCCATGATCTACAACGCGACCGATACCGCGTGGGACGTGGTCGCTGTGGGCACGCAGGCATGATGCCGTTCCAGGCCATGAGGCTGAGGCCGCCCAGCGCGCCGCCTGCTGCTGGCCTGCAGACCTTCACGGCCAGCGGGACGTTCGTCGTTCCTGCGGGCGTGACCAGCGTCGACGTGCTGATTGTGGCCGGTGGTGGTGGCGGCGGTTCCCGGCAGGGCGGCGGCGGCGGCGCGGGCGGCGTGAGTGTGGTGACGCTTCCGGTCACCGCGGCGGCATCGATCGCTGTTGTCGTGGGCGCTGGCGGCGCAGGCGCTACCGGTGGCGGCCGCGGCGCGTCTGGCGTTGCCTCGTCCTTCGGCGCCGAGTCGGCGGCGGGCGGCGGCGGCGGCGGCGGGCGCACTGCGGACAACGCTGGTGCTGCTGGTGGCTCGGGTGGCGGCGGTTCAACCACCAACGCGAACGACGCCAACTCGCCGGGCGGCGCTGGCACGCCGGGGCAGGGCAACAACGGCGGAGCGGGCAACTACACCCCGTCCGCCCCGCAGGCGTCTGGCGGCGGCGGCGGTGGCGCATCCACCGCAGGCCAGGCCGCCCCCGGCACCGGTGCGGCTGGCAACGGCGGCAACGGCACGGCATACCCTCTGTTCGGCGGCATCACTGTCGGCGGAGGAGGCGGCGGCGGCGCGTTCGACGGCCTGAGCCCTGGCGTGGTCGGCACAGGCGGCATCGGCGGCGGCGGCGCGGGCGGGCTGGATTCCAATCCACCGGTGGCCGGCACGGCCAACACCGGCGGCGGTGGCGGCGGCAGCGGCAATGGGACTACCAACGGCGGCGCCGGCGGCAGCGGCATCGTTGTCGTTCTGTGGCCCGGCGGCCAGGTCCCGCCCTCAGTTTCGGCCCCGCGCGGGATGACGGTGACCGCATGACTACGACCTACTCCAAGGACGCCACCACGGCGCAGCAGCCGGCCTCCACCACCAAAGTGGTCACCGCGCTGGTGATGAACGACTACGTCAGCGGCGCCGGGCTGGATGCAACCGTCACGGTCACCGCGGCGGACGTGGTGGACTGGTCGCTTGAATCGAACGCGCAGCTGCAGGCCGGGGACGTGATCAGCTACCGCGACCTGCTGTTCGGGATGATGCTGCCCTCGGGCAACGATGCGGCAAAGTGCATCGCGCGCACCGTCGGCGCCCTGATGCCCGGCGGCGGCGATCCCTCGGACAAATTCATCGCCGCAATGGGCGCCAAGGCATCGGCGCTGGGCATGACCACGGCGGTGTTCGTCAGCCCCACCGGCGTGGCCGAAGCGCAGCGCATGTCGCCCAACGACCTCAGCCTGGCCATGGTCGCCTTCTCTGCGATAGCCTACCTGGTGCAGGTGTCCGGCACCCTGGCGCGCACGATCACCATCACCGGCGCCAATGCCCGGACCTACAGCGTCTCGCACACGATCAACCCTGACGGCACGGTCAAATTCCCGGAATTCATCTGCGGCAAGACCGGGACCTACGTGAACACCCTCAACCCGTCGCTGAATTCAGGGGCCTGTCTGGTCATGCTGTGGCAGAAGGCGCCGGGCGTGCGCCGGGTGAGCGTGGTCATGGGCTCAGCCACCGACCTGGACCGCTACAAGGACATGCGCCGCCTGATCGACTACGAGAAGGCGCGGCCCTAGCCGATCTCAGCCCGTGCGACCGGGAGGCGTATCCTCCCAGCCATGGAGCCGTCGCAGATCCCCCAATACGCCGAGCGCGACCCGACCCTGCAGGGCTGGGTCATCCGCAATGGGCGCTGGGAGTTGTGGTGGTCGGGCCGGGACGTGGCAATCGTCCAGCCGGACCGGGACGGCGCCGCGGTGATCCTGGACTGCCGGCGCTTCTTCCAGGAGAAGCACGTCCGAGCGGCCAGTGCAGAGCAGGGCAAGCGGTACGCCGAGCGGTGGTGCGCGGCGCGGCTGATGCCCGAGTTGCGACTGCGCGAGGCGGTGGCCAGGCTGACGGCCAAGCCGACCCGACTGGAGCGGCAGCAGGCGGAACGACTGGCGGCGATCCCACTGCCGAAGATGGGCCCGAATTGATCGCCGGTCCCACTCCGGTCACAATGGCGTGACAAGTCACTGATTCGAAAGGGCGTGCAATCCCCCTCCTAAGGGGAAGGTCGCCCGTTCGAATCGGGCCGGGGTCACCA
>NZ_JBWJPD010000030.1:0-37752 GCF_056393165.1 Stenotrophomonas sp. Steno-C17 | reverse complement strand
GTCCAGTGATGCAGCTGGGTCATCAATCCGGCTTGGTCGGGGGGTGTATCTGCGCTGCATCACGTCCCAGACGTCTGCCTGGCCGATGTACATGTAACTGAGCCTTACCGTGCGGATGGATACATCGACCGTGAGGTTCATCCGCTCGCCGGGCTTGAACGGCTGCAGCGATGGGTACTCCAGCGCAAGTGAGAAGCTGCCATCGTGCTCGGTGCCCATCTGGTTGCTGAAGTAATTCTGCGGCAGCTCCAGCAGGTACGGGCCCACGCAGGCCTGCTTGATCGGAGCAGGATCGGCATAAGCGTTCTGCGGACCCAGGCTGCGCTTGCGCGTGCAGCCTTCCTCGTTGGTCTGCGTCGGCGACATATTGCGCGGCGTTTCAGCCTGCGCGCACGCCCCCAGCAGCAACGTGATCAACATGCCAGCCACGGGCAACTTCAGCAGATGCATTGCAATCCTTGCGGTAAGACACGGCCCAGCATACGTCGCGCCATGAAGGTGCGGCGTGGTCATCGCCCGGTTGTGCGGCCCCGGTCACAGCGCGAACCACCGTCCCAGTGGCCCATCCGCGCGGGTATCAGCGCAGTGGCCGGTAGCCGCTGGCGTGCTGCCGCTCGCGCTTGCGTGCCTGCCGCGCCTGTTCCTGCAGTGCGGCCGTGTGCTGCAGGTGTTCCATGCCATCGGCAGGCACGTGCAGCAGGCGCCGCGCGCGGGTCATGGCCAGATAGGCCGCGCGCACCGGGTTGTGCCAGATGCGGCTGCCCTGCCCGGCACTGAAGCAGCTGGGCGACAGTGCAACCACGTCGAACTGCAGGTTCTTCGCATGCTCGGCCAGGCACAGCACCACGCCGCCATCGCTGGCCGCTTCCTGCGCGTCCAGCACCTGCAGCAGCGCCTGCACCTGTTCGTTGGATGCCAGCAATTCGCCCAGTGCGCCCTGCCCGTCGTCGGCCAGGGCCGCCCGCACGCGCTGCCACTCCTGGCTGGACCCGTTGTCGCCGCGCCGACGCCAAGCGTCCAGCGGGCGCTGCAGTTCGCTGCGCAGCACGCGCAGTGATGCCGGGTGCAGGTAGGGCCTCACGCCGCGCAGCTGCAGCTGGGCGGCATCCTGGGCCAGCGGGGCCGCGCTGCCGTGGATGCGCAGGCCGGCGATCGGCACCTGCGTCCAGTCGCGGTACTGCAGCACGCCGGTGGCACGGTCGGTGGCGCCGACGAAGGGCCCGCTGTCCTGGCCCAGCCCGTCCAGCGCCAGGGTCTGGTTCACCAGCTCGTCCACCTGGTTGCCTTGGCGCACCGACTGGTGCATTTCCAGCACCTTCGATGCGGCCCAGCGCGGCACAGTACCGGTCAGGCACTGGTGCGGGTCGCCCAGGCTGACCACGCCCGGCGCGTGGGTGGACAGCAGCTGCTTCCACGATGGGCTGAGATCGTGTGCCTCATCGATCAGCAGCATGCCCAGCTCCAACGGCGGACGCACCCCGCGCAGGGCCAGCCATTTGCCGATGTGCAGCGGGCTCAGGCTCAGCAACGTGCCACGCTGCAGCTCGGCGTCGAACATGCAGCGCCAGACATACTCGGCCGCCTGCAGATAGGGCCCTACGTCCAGCATGGCCGCCGGCACCGAGCGGTCGAAATGCTGGAACGCCATGCGCGGGGCGGTAGAAGCGCACCAGCGGTTGATCGCCTCGAAGGCGGTCATCAGCACCTGCTCCGGCGTGCGCGCGCCGATGCCCTGCAGGCCGATGCGCCCGGCAATCTCGCGCGGGGTGCGCGTGCTGCGCCGGTAGCTGGCCACGAAGCCGTTGCTCAGGCCGCTGCGCGCGGCATGCTGGGCCAGGCGATTGGCGAATTCGATCTGGGTCAGCAGGCGCGCCGCGGTGCTGCCCGGCACGCGGCGGCGGAACGCTTCCACCTGCGCGCGTGAAGGCGCCACGTAGGTGTAGCGGCCGGGGCGCGCATCCATCAGGGCCAGCACCAGATGGCCCTTGCCGGTACCCGCATACCCGTCCAGATCGATCAGTTCATCGGGATTGGCGGCGATGGCACGCAGCACGCGCGCCTGTTCGCTGGTGTACAGGCCGTGGTGTTCGACTGCGCGCGCGTCTTCGGCGTCGGCCTCGTCCTGTGCAGCATCGTCGTCGTCGACATCGCTGGCGAAGGTGGCAGGAAAGCGGATGGCAAGTTCGGCCAGCGTCTGCTGGCAGGCCTGCTGCAGGGCCAGGCCCGGATAGGCGCGGGGCGACTGCACGATGAAATCCTGCAGGATCTCCGCCGGTGCCAGCAGCACACCGTGCGCGGCCAGTGCGGACAGCCAGGCATCCAGTTCCGGCTGCGCGCCGCCGCCCTGCCCGGCCAGCTGCGCGGCTGCGGCGGCACCGTCGGCGGCGAACAGCGCGCAGGCATCGTGCAGCAGCCGCTCGATCTCCGCCGGTGCGTGCAGGCGTGCGCGGCACAGCTGCGCGGCCATCAGCCCGGCCTGTTCCAGCGCGGTCTGCGGCGGCGTGCCGTGGGCGATGAAGCGTGCCAGCGATTTGCGCTGCAGCGGCAGGAAGGTGGTGGCAAGCACCGGGGGCTGGATATCGGACATGCCTGTTACCGGAAAGGAACGCTGCGGCGGGCGCAGGGCGGTGATGCTCGGCTACCCGCCCGGCGCCGTCAAATCACAGCGGCCGTTCATTCCAGCTGCGACAGCGGCAGCGCCTGGAAGCCCTTCACCGTGCGCAGCACGAAGCTGGAATTGGCATCGGCCACGCCGCCGGCATTCAGCAGCTTGTCCAGCAGGAAGCGCGAGAAGTGCTCCAGGTCGCGCACGTAGACGTGCAGCAGGTAGTCCATGTCACCGGTCAGGGCGTGGCAGGCCACCACTTCATCCCAGCCCTGCACGCTGTCCACGAAATGGCCGATGGCGGCCTGGTCGTGCTTTTCCAGCTGCACCCGCACGAAGGCCTGCAGGCCCAGGCGCAGCTGGCGCGGCTCCAGCCGTGCGCCGTAGCCCACGATCACGCCCTCGCTTTCCAGCCGCTGCAGGCGGCGCAGGCAGGCAGACGGGGAAAGGTTCACCCGCGCCGCCAGCTCGGCGTTGGTGGCGCGGCCATCACGCTGGATCTCGGCCAACAGGCGTATATCCGTGCGATCGAACTGGACTTCTCCGGCCATTGCTGCTCCGCAACACGGTGAGTACGCAAGGATATTGCGCCAACAAGGCCAATCGGCGCAACTTTTGCAACCCTGTTGCGCGTCCCCTGCCCTAGCATCACCGGTATCCCTTCAAGGAGTAACCCATGGACCTCGCCCAGCCCCGCCGCGTCGAACACCAGCAGACCGACAAGGGCTACGTGCCGGTGTACACCACCGCGCTGGTCGAGCAACCGTGGGACACCTACAGCGCCGACGACCATGCCACCTGGAGCACGCTCTACCAGCGCCAGCGCGAGCTGCTGGTCGGCCGCGCCTGCCAGGAATTCCTGGACGCGCAGGACGAGATGGGCATGAACGCGCACATGATTCCGCGCTTCGACCAGCTGAATGAAGTGCTGGGCGCCGCCACCGGCTGGACCCTGGTCGGCGTGGAAGGCCTGCTGCCGGAACTGGATTTCTTCGACCATCTGGCCAACCGGCGTTTCCCGGTCACCTGGTGGATCCGCCGCCCGGACCAGATCGACTACATCGCCGAACCGGACCTGTTCCACGACCTGTTCGGCCACGTGCCGCTGCTGATGAACCCGGTGTTTGCCGACTACATGGAGGCCTATGGCCGTGGCGGCGTGAAGGCCCACGCGATCGGCCCCGAGGCGCTGCAGAACCTCACCCGGCTGTACTGGTACACGGTGGAGTTCGGCCTGATCGACACGCCCGAGGGCCTGCGCATCTACGGCGCCGGCATCGTGTCGTCCAAGGGTGAATCGCTGTACTCGCTGGAATCGGCCGCGCCCAACCGCATCGGCTTTGATCTGCAGCGGATCATGCGCACCCGCTACCGCATCGACACCTTCCAGAAGACCTACTTCGTCATCGACAGCTTTGAACAGCTGATGCAGGCGACCTCGCCGGACTTCACCCCGATCTACGCCGCACTGGCCGAGCAGTCCCGCCTGCCGGCCGGCGATGTGCAGGACGGCGACCGCGTGTTCCAGGCGGGTACCGGCGAGGGCTGGGCAGACGGTGGGGATGTGTGAGGCCACCGCCTGGCCATTGGGGTCAGATCCCTTTCACATGAAAGGGCGCTGACCCCGGGCACTGCCGGCTAACCTTCAAAAGCCTCTGCCGCTTTTGAAGGTTATGACGGTCGTCCCGTAGCGTCCGCTATCCTGCACGGCATGTCCGATGTATTTGCCTCGCTGCGCGTTACCGACGTCGCCTTCAACGACGACTTCATCCTGCTGGCCCTGGCCGATGGCCGCCGCACCCGCCAGCCGCTGCGCTGGGCGCCTGCGCTGTTCGAGGCCACGCCCGAACAGCGCGCGCACTGGGTTGCCACGCCCAATGGCCTGGGGGTGAACTGGCCAGCGCTGTTGCCGCCGCGCGAGGACGGCGTGGTCGATATCCCCAACCAGGTCTGGGACGACCGCTACGAGGCGGCGCTGGCGCGGCTGAAGGCAGCGGCGTGGACGCTGGATGCACTGTCGGATGAAGACCAGCAGCTGGTGGCGCTGTGGCGCATGGAAGCGGACATCAACAACGGCGGCTTCATGCAGTTCCTGTGCAACTGGGGTGACCCCACCTGCCAGTTGGCACTGCGTGCCCTGCAGTCGATGGGTGCGGTGCAGACCCACGCGATCCTGGCCGGCATGCGCGGGCTGCTGGACCGGCTGGAAGATGACCCGGCGATCGAGCAACTGACCGACCTGTACGGCGCAATGACCGAACAGGAGCAGGAGGCACTACATGCCTTCGACGAAGCCTATTTCGAGCGCCCGGAAGATCTGGCCCGGCTGGGGTTGATGCACTTCGGCCCGGAGCCGGTAGAGTCGAGCTTGCTCGACTGACATGGAAGAGCAGTCGAGCAAGCTCGACTCTACGATGCCGCGCCGCCCCCTGTAGAGTCGAGCCATGCTCGACTGTCGTTCAGTCGCGCGGGTACGCCAGCAACACCACCAGATCCTCGTCGCCCACCTGTTGCAGCGCGTGGCTGCTGCCGGTGCGGGTCAGCAGCGCGTGGCCAGCATGCACGTCGTACTGCCTGCCATCGAGCACGTAGCTGCCCTGCCCGCTCACGATGTAGTAGATCTCGTCCTTGTGCTGCGGGTGCAGGCCAATGCCGGCGCCCTTGTGCAGCACCCGCTTGCGCAGCACGAACGGCAGATCCGCTGCATCGGCGAAGAACGGATACGCGGTGGTCGGTCCGGCACCGCCATGCGGGCCAGGCTGGGTACGCCTCACCGCATCTTCGTGCACCACCTGCGAGGCCCGCGCCGCATCGCCGCCCTGCGCCGGCGCCATCACATCGCAGTCGATGTCGCGCCGCAGCGCCGGTTTCATATCGGCAAGCAAGGGCACCGCCTCGCGCAGCACCAGGCAGGCCACGGCATTGGCGCCGGCCACGCTGAAATGGGTTCCGTCGGCCTTGCCCTGCCCGGGCACGAACAGGAAGTACGGCCGGGCGCCCTGCTCGCCCAGCGCGCGGATCCAGCGCGTGCTGCGGTCGTTCAGATCGATCAACGCAATCTGCTCGCGCGCCGCCAACGCCTTCATCGACTGCGTATAGCGGCCGTGTGTGTCCAGCAGCGAACCGAAGTCATACAGCAGACGCGCCACCGGGGTGATCAGCACCGGCGTGGCGCCGCGCTCGCGCGCCACCTGCACATAGCGCATCAGCAGCCGCGGGTAATCGCGGTCCGGGTCGGTGTAGCGGCTGGCGTCTTCAAACTTCGCGTCGTTGTGACCGAACTGGATCAGCAGCACATCGCCGCGCCGCAGCTCGGCAGCGATCGCGTCCAGACGTCCTTCATCGATGAAGCTGCGCGTGCTGCGACCACCCTTGGCATGGTTGTGCACTTCGAAGCGCGTGGGGTCCAGGTAGCTCTGCAGCGCCTGGCCCCAGCCGGCCTGCGGTGCGCGCTCGGGCCCGTACTCGGCGGCGGTGGAATCGCCGGCAATGAACACGCGTACCGGGGCCGCCTGCACGGCGGTGCATGTCAGCAGCAACAACAACGGCAACAGGGTGCGCATGGCCAGGCCCTTGTAGAGCCGAGCCATGCTCGGCTGCTTTTCGATCACCGCGCGGCAGCCGAGCACGGCTCGGCTCTACAGAACAGCACGCGTCAGCGCGCCAGCCAGCCACCATCGACCGGCAACACGGCGCCGTTCACGTAGTCCGACGCAGACGAAGCGAGGAACACCGCCGCGCCCGCCAGATCGTCCGGCGTACCCCAGCGACCGGCCGGAATGCGGTCCAGGATCGACTGGTTGCGCGCTTCGTCGGCACGCAGCTGGGCGGTGTTGTCGGTGGCCATGTAGCCCGGTGCAATGGCGTTGATGTTCACGCCCTTGCCCGCCCACTCGTTGGCCAGCAGGCGGGTGATGCCGGCGATGCCGCTCTTGCTGGCGGTGTACGACGGCACGCGGATGCCGCCCTGGAAGGACAACATGGAGGCGATGTTGATGATCTTGCCGCGGCCCTGTTCGATGAAGTGGCGGCCGGCGGCCTGCGAGATGAAGAACGCAGACTTGATGTTGACGTTCATCACGTCGTCCCAGTCCTGCTCGCTGAAGTCCACGGCATCGGCGCGACGGATCAGACCGGCGTTGTTGACCAGGATATCCAGGCCACCCAGGCCCTCGATGGTTTCGCGCACCACGCGCTCGACCGGCTCGATGCTGATCAGGTTGGCTTCGATGGCCAGGCAGCGACGGCCCAGCGCGGTGATCTTCTCGATGGTCTCGGTGGGCGGGGCGATGCCGGCCACGGCGACGTCGGCGCCAGCGGCGGCCAGCGCCACCGCGATGCCCTGGCCCAGGCCGGTGTTGCCACCGGTGACCAGAGCGACCTTGCCTTCCAGGCTGAAGGGATTAGCCATTGCGTATGCGTTCCTTGGTAGGGGCGTGCGTGATGCAGGCCGAAGGCCACCGGGCAACGGGTGCGCGGTGGCGGGCAGGGCTTACTTGAGCTGGCAGATGTCCAGCACGTGCATGTCGGTGTAATCCAGGTTCTCGCCGCCCATCGCCCAGATGAAGGCGTAGTTGCTGGTGCCGGCACCCATGTGGATCGACCACGGCGGCGACACCACCGCTTCGTTGTTCTGCATGACGATGTGGCGCTGCGCGTCCGGTTCGCCCATGAAGTGGTAGACGCGATCGTTCTCGCCCAGGTCGAAGTAGAAGTAGACCTCGCTGCGGCGGTCGTGCAGGTGCGGCGGCATGGTGTTCCAGACGCTGCCCGGCTTCAGCACGGTCAGGCCCAGCAGCAGCTGCGAGGACTGGCAGGTGGCCGGCACGATGTACTGGTAGATGGTGCGCTCGTTGCTGGTTTCAAGCGCGCCGCGGTCCAGCGCCACTGCGTCCTTGATCGACAGCTGCTTGGTTTCAAAACGCGCGTGGGCCGGGGTCGAGGCCAGGTAGAACTGCGCCGGGTTGGCGGCGTCCTGCGAGGCGAACACCACGTCCTTGCTGCCCATGGCCACGTACAGGCCATCCTTCGGGCCCAGCGTGTACACGGTGCCATCGACGGTCACGGTGCCGGTGCCGCTGCCCACGTTGATCACGCCCAGCTCGCGGCGCTCCAGGAACGGGTGGCCGGCGGCCGAGGCCGGTTCGGTCTGCGTCGGCAGGGCCAGCGGGGCATCCACCGGGGCGGCACCGCCCAGCACGAAACGCTCGTAGTGGGTGTACTTCAGGGTGATCTGGCCGGCGTTGAACAGGCCGTCGAGCAGGTACAGCTCGCGCAGCTGGTCGTTGCTGGCGCCCTTGATGGCGTCGGGATGGGTGGCGTAGTGGGTCTTGCAGTACATGGCTTCTCCAGAGCAGGGGGCGGGCCGAAGGGTTCGGCCCCGGCGCGGTTCGTGGTCGATTCTAGCGACGCTGGTAACCGGTGTCATTTTGCGTCGCACGATAGGGTTCAGGTGTCACGACCAACGGTCGTGACCTACCGACCTACCGGACTGAGGCCTGCGGCCTCAATCCTCGGGCGGTTGGCAGGAGTCGCGGACGATCAGGTGCGGGCGCACGCTGGCGATCTGCAGCGCGGCCTGGCCGTCGGGCTGGATCAGCATGGCCGCGGCGGTGCGCCCGGTGTCGCGGGTATGGCGGCGCACCGAGGTCAGCGACGGCCACAGGCGCGAGGCCAGCGGGCTGTCGTCGTAGCCGACGATGGACAGCTGGCGCGGAATGTTGATGCCCGCGCGCAGGGCCACCTTGTAGATGCCGGCGGCCATTTCATCGTTGCCGGTGAAGATGGCGGTGGGCCGGCGCTTGCCCAGCAGCAGTTTCTCGGCCGCGGCCACACCTGATTCGAAGGTGTAGCCGGCCTCGATGATGCGGTCCTTGGGCAGCTCGATGCCACGCTGGGACAGCGCGTCGATGAAGCCGGCGGTGCGTTCATGGGCCGAGCGGTAGGCGCTGGGGCCGGTCACCAGGGCAATCTCGCGGTGGCCCAGCGACAGCAGGTAATCGGCCGCTTCGGCGGCGCCGTCGCGGTCGTGGGTCACCACCATCTGCGAGCTGTCATCCAGCGGCAGCGCGGCCACGCGGGTGAACCGGCAGCCGATCTCATCCAGCATGTCGGCCAGCGCCTGGTCTTCGGATGCACGCGGTACCAGGATCACCCCGTGCAGCTTCTGCTGCTGCACGAAGCGGCGCACGCCATCGATGTAGCCCGGGCTGCGGCTGTCGCAGGGGTGCACCACCAGTTCGAAGCTGGAGCCACGCAGCGCGTCCAGCGCGCCGTACTGCATGTCCACGATGTACTGCGCGGTGGGGTTGTCGTAGACCATGCCGATCAGGAAGGAGCGGCGGAAGGCCAGGCCACGGGCCAGCGGGTCGGGGGTGTAGCCGACCTCGCGCATCAGCGCCTCGACCTTGTCGCGCGTGTCCTTGCGCACCAGCGGCGAGTTGTTGATGATCCGTGAAACCGTTTTCTTCGATACTCCCGACAGTCGCGCGATGTCGTTGATCGTGGCGGCCTTGCCCTTCGCCAATGCCGGCGTAGCGGCATCGTTCTTGTTGCGCACTGACATGTAGTGAACCCGGTAAGTCTGGGGATTCCAGCGCGCGCTCAGTCCAGCGCGCGATAGCGGAAGCTGCGGAAGGTTACCGCACCGTCGCCGGCCGCATACAGCGCCGGTTTCAGTGCCAGGAACTTGCCCGCCACATTGTGATGGTAACCGGACACTTCCATCTGAACCGGGTACTTCTGCCAGCGCTGGCCATCGGTGCTGGAGTGGATGGTGACGATGTGGCGGTTGTTGGTCACCCGCAGCCACAGCTTGCCGCCCTTTGCGCTGGGCGCCAAGCGGGTGGGGCGTTCCTCGCCGTAGCGGTGCATGATGAACTTCTCGCCGTTGCTGCCCACGCCCACGTACAGGCGGTCGCTGTAGAACAGCAGGGCGCCGCCCACCGCGCCCGGGGCGATGTCCATCTCCACCTCGAACTGGTAGGCCTTGTCGCCGGCGATGGCGGTCAGCGGCGAGCTGTCGCGCGGGGTCTGGCCCTTGCCCTGCAGCACCAGGCCCTGGCCGCTGAAGCCCAGCCGCCGGTATTCGTCCTGGGCCGGGTTGAAGAACGACCACTGCGGGCCGAGCGCCGTGCCGCGGAAATCATCGGACAGGGCCATGCCGTGGCGGCCCACCGATTCCCCGGAAGGCTTGCGCAGCGGCTGCCCCAGGTCGCCGCCCTTGGCCACGAACCAGCCATCGTCGGTCCATTCGATCGGCTCCAGCAGGGCCTGCCGGCCCAGCGTCCAATAACCGTTCTCGTAGCCGTGGTACATCATCCACCAGCGCCCGTCGGTGCCTTCGATCACCGTGGCATGGCCGCGCGACCACCAGGGTTCGGCGGCCGACTGCGTGCGCATGATCGGGTTGTTCGGGGCGTTCACCCACGGCCCATGGATCGAGCGCGAGCGCGCAGTGATCACCATGTGCCCGGTGGGCGGGCCGGCGGTGCCGCCCACGGCGGTGGTCATGTAGTACCAGCCGTCGCGGAAGTGGATCTTCGGGCCTTCCTGGGCGTAGGCCTCCACGTCCCAGCTTTCCGGGTATTTCCAGCCGTCGTAGACGTGCTTCGGCGTGCCGACCACGCTCAGGCCGTCGTCGGCCAGCTGCACGTAGTCGCCGCCGCTCAGGAACAGGTACCGCTTGCCATCTTCGCCCACGGCATGGCCGGGATCGATGTAGCCGC
Organism: Stenotrophomonas sp. Steno-C17; assembly: GCF_056393165.1. NCBI lineage: Bacteria > Pseudomonadati > Pseudomonadota > Gammaproteobacteria > Lysobacterales > Lysobacteraceae > Stenotrophomonas > Stenotrophomonas sp. Steno-C17. The sequence continues at coordinate 27,420 of NZ_JBWJPD010000030.1, read as the reverse complement.
CCAGGCCGATGTCGATCGGCTCGCTCCACGGTCCCTTGATGCTGTCGGCCCAGACCACGAAGTTGCTGCGGTGTTCACCGGTACGGGCCGGGAAATAGATGTAGTAGCGGCCTTCATGCTTGACGATGTCCGGCGCCCAGATCGCGCCCACGTTCTTCGTAATCGCATGGCCCAGCGGCTGCCAATTCACCAGGTCGCGCGAATGCCAGATCGGCAGGCCGGGGTAGGCATCGAACGAGGACAGGGTGAGGTAGTAGTCCTGGCCGTCCTTCAGCACCGAAGGGTCGGGGCGGTCACCGGCGAACACCGGGTTCAGGAAGGTGCCATCGCCCAGATCGGCCTGGCGCTGGTTCTCGATGCCGCGCTTCCACGCCGTGGATGCAGGCTGGGCCTGCGCCAGCACAGGCGCGGCCAGCAGCAGGGTGGCGGCCAACAGGGATTTCAGGGCGGTGCTGGACAGCATCGGGTTCCTCCGTGGTGCGGATGCGGGTTCAGGGGGCGCGGTGCCCGGTTCGCGCGCGCCAGGCCGGCGCATCGCGGTCAAGCAGGGCCTGCGGCCAGGTGCCGTACCAGTGGTAGCCGGTGCGGCGTTCGCGGCCCACCTGCGCATAGGTCTGCAGGCGCTGGCCCTGGCGGTCGGCCAGCACCACCGTGTTGTCGGCCAGGTCGTGGAAGCGGCCCCACAGCGGCGGCGCGCCGGGGTCGGCCAGCAACTGCCGGTCCTGCGTGCTGCGGTGGTGGGCGAACTGTTCGGCCGGGGCATCCACGGTCTGCAGGCGCAGCCCGTGCAGGGCATTGGCCTGGAACCAGGCCAGTGCGCCTTCGATGGCCTGCACCGTCTGCGGCGACGGATCGGGAATGGACATCAGGTAGCGCACCACGCCCACGCTTTCGTCGGTGACCAGTGCGGCCAGCTCGAACTTCCGTCCCGGTGCGGGCTGCAGCGTGGCGGCATCGTATTGGCCCGCCCAGATCGTGGGCCGGCCCTGCTGGCGCACCTGCAACTGCAGCAGGCAGGCATCGCCACGCTGCACGGCGCTGGCCACCCGCGCACGCCGCGCGGCATCGACGAAGGCGAAACGCGGCGCCGTCTGTACCTGCCGCAGGGTGGTCAGCACGCCACTGGTCACATCGTCGGCGAAGGTGATGCCGTCGTGGTAATCGGTGCGCGCCGGCACCGAATGCGGCCAGCCACCACAGGTTTCGATCTGCTGGTCGAGGATGAAATCCAGACCGCGCAGCGCTGCATCGCGATAGCGGGTGTCACCGCTGCGGGCGAAGGCTTCGGCCAGGTAATCCACCTGGGTGTAGGTGGTGCGGTTGTCGAAGCTGCCGCCGGGTTCGTCCTGCGCGTTGCGTGCGGCCTCGCGGGCCGCGGCGTCCAGCACCCGCAGCGGGTCCTGGTTCACCGGCCAACCGCCGGAGCGGCGCTGCAGCAACAGCAGGTTGTCGGCAATCTGCCGGTACTGCTGCGGCTGCAGCCGCGCGTAGCCCGCTGCATGGCCACTGCGCCAGTGGTTCACGCCATCGTTGAAGCTGCCCACCGGGATGGGCGGGGCCGGTGGCGGCGCTGCCGCCGCCGCCGTGGCGGCCATGCACAGGCCCAGCAGCAGCGGCAGCGGGTGGCCGCGCATCATGCGCGCAACGCGGCCGGCAGCCACAGCGACAGCTGCGGGAAGAAGGTGACGATCAACAGTACCGCCAACGCAGCGAACCAGAACGGCCAGATGGTGCGCATGCTCTGGCCGACGCTGATCTTGCCGATGGAGGTACCGATGAACAGCACCGAGCCCACCGGCGGGGTCACCAGGCCCAGGCCACCGGTCAGCACCAGCACCAGGCCGAAGTGGATCGGGTCGATGCCATAGGCCTTGGCCACTGGCAGGAAGATCGGCGTGCAGATCAGGATCATCGGCGCCAGGTCCATGAAGGTCCCCAGCAGCAGCAGCATCACCACGATCATCAGCAGCACCATGAACTGGCTGTGCGCGAACGACTGCAGGAAGTCCACGGCTGCGGTCGGCACCTGCAGGTAGGCCAGCAGCCAGCCGAACACGGCGGCGGTGGCGATCACGAACAGGATCACGCCGGTGCTGCGTGCGGCGTGGATCACCGTGTCGAAGAACTCGCGCCAGCGCAGCTGCCGGTACAGCACGGTGGTCACCAGCAGGGCGTAGACCACGGCAATGGCCGCGCTTTCCACGGCAGTGAAGATGCCCGCGCGGATACCGACGAAGATCAGTGCCACCAGGCCCAGGCCGGGCAGGGCCGAGACGATGCGCAGCAGCACCGCGCGCCAGCCGGGGAAAACTTCCACGCCGTAGCCGCGGCGGCGTGCCACGGCGTAGCCGGTCACCATCAGCGCCAGGGTCATCAGCAGCGCGGGCACGATGCCTGCCGCGAACAGATCGGCGATGGACAGCCCGCCCCCGGCCGCAGCGGAGAACAGGATCAGGTTGTGCGACGGCGGCACCAGCAGTGCCACCAGCGCCGCGGTGATGCTGACGTTCACCGCGAAATCGCGGTCATAGCCACGCTTGACCATCTGCGGAATCATGGTGCCGCCGACCGCCGAGACATCGGCGATGGCCGAGCCGGACACGCCGCCGAAGAACAGCGAGGACAGGATCGACACTTGGCCCAGCCCGCCGCGCAGTCGGCCGACCAGTGACGAGGCCAGTGCGATCAGGCGTTCGGAGATGCCGCCGCGCATCATGATTTCGCCGGCGAAGATGAACAGTGGAATGGCGATCAGCGACGCCGAGCCGGTGCCGGCCGAGATCTGCTGCACCAGCACGATGGTTGGAATATCCAGGTACAGCAGCGTGGCCAGCGCCGCGGCCGCCAGTGCGTAGGCCACCGGCACGCCCAGCAGCAGCAGCACGCCGAACACGGAGAACAGAATGGTGATGCCCATGGATCAACGATCTCCTTCAGCGTCATCGGCGCCGGTATCGGCCGCCGTCTCGTGCAGTGCCTTCCACGCACGGTTCAGTGCGAACAGCACCATCAGCGCCCCGCCCACGGCCAGCGGCAGGTAGTTGATGCTCTGCGGCAGGTTGGCACCGGCGGCCTTGATGTCCAGGCCGTCCAGCAGCAGGTCGGCCGACCAGAAGGCGATGAAGCCGCCCAGCACCGCCACCACCAGCTGGATCAGCACATCGACGGCGCGGCGCAGGCCGGCGCCCATGTACGCGTGCAGCAGGAAGAAGCCGAAGTGGCGGTTGGTATGCACGCCGCAGGCGGCACCCAGGCTCATGGCCGTGGCCAGCAGCAGCAGGGTGACCGGCTCGGTCCAGCTGGGCGAATCGTTGATCACGTAGCGGGCGAACACCTGCCAACCCTGTACCACCACCAGCCCCAGCAGGGCGGCCACGGCGCAGTAGATGGCGATGTCGGCAATGCGGTCCAGCAGGCGCTGTCCGGGCCCGGCGGCGGGCGTCGTCGTCTCGGTCATGGCAGGGTCCTCAGGCAGCGCGGATGCGATCAACCAGCGCGGCGATGTCCGGCTGTTGCAGGTAGTGCTTCAGCAGCGGCTGCGCGGCGGCGCGGAACGCCGGCAGGTCCACTTCATTGGCTTTCACCCCGTAGTCCAGCACGGCACGACGTGCGGCACTCTCCGAGGCATCCCACTGCTCGCGCATCACCGCCACCGAAGCGCGTGCGGTGTGCAGCAGCAGCTGGCGGTCATCGGGCTGCAACCGCTCGAAACTGGCCCGCGACATCAGCAGCACGTCCGGCGCATACGAGTGATCGCTCTGCGACCAGTAGTGCGCGGCCTCGAAGTGGCGGCTGGAATGGAAGCTGCGCATGTTGTTCTCGGCACCATCGATCATGTGCGTTTCCATGCCCGAGAAGGTGTCGCCCAGCGACATCGGCGTGGGATTGGCACCGAGCAGGCGCATCAGCTGGATGAAGATGTCCGACGAGGCCACGCGCAGCTTCAGGCCGTGCAGATCCTTCGGTGCCACGATCGGGTGCTTGGTGTTGTAGAAGCAGCGCGCGCCCGAATCGTAGATCGCCAGGCCCACCAGGTCGCGGCTTTCGAAGCCGCGCAGCACTGCATCGGCCAGGCCATCATCCAGCGCGGCACGCTGGTGCGCCACCGACTTGAACACATAGGGCAGGCACAGCGCTTGGGTCAGCGGAAACGCGTTGTTCAACGCGCCGGCATACACGCGGGTGATGTCGATGGCGCCGAAGCGGGCCATGTCGATCGCCTCCGATTCGCGACCGAGCTGGCCCGAATGGTACTGGCGCAGGCGCAGGCGGCCGTTGGTTTCGCGCTGCAGCGTTTCGCCGATCCACTTCACCGCAGTCACGGTGGGGTAGTCGGCCACGTGCACGTCGGTGGCGGTCAGCAGGGCACCGCCGTCCACGTTGCCCGCCGGCCCACGACCGCAGGCCGCGAGCATCGGCGTGGCCAGGGCAGCAGCGCCACCGGCCAGGAAATTACGTCGTGTGATCATCTGCGCCCTCCCGCGCGTGTTCACTGGGGCATGCCGGCGGTTACCCGGCCGGCACGGCCCTGCAGCCAATGTCGCCGAAGCCGGCGAAACGCACCAGCGCGGTCTGCCCGGCGGTGATGTCATGGATGCCGGTCGCGTTGCCGGTGGCGATCAGATCGCCCTTGCGCAGCGGACGGCCTCGCAACGCCGAACGGGACAGCGCGAACGCGTAAGCGGCGCGCAATCCACCCGGCAGGCGCGTGGCGCCCCCGGTGCCGACCACTTCACCTTCGATCAGCGTCTCGGCACGCAGCGCGGTTTCGTCGCGCGTGGTCCAGTCCACGATTTCCGGGCCCAGCACCAGGCCGTTGTTGTTGCCGAAGTCGGACACCACCACGCGCGGGCCCAGTTCGTTGATCGTGGCCAGCGGGCTGCTGGCCACTTCCACGCCGATGTACAGGCGGGCGGGCAGGGCCTCGGCCTGCTCCGGGGACCAGTGCAGCTGTGCGGGCGGAGCGTCCTCCAACAACTCCAGCACGTACTCGGCTTCCACCGCAGCGAAGCCGCCGACGAAGATCGGAATATCGGTTGTTCCACCGGTAGCATTTTTCAGCTGACGCGAGAAAACCGGGCCCAGCAGGCGCTCGTCCCCGGACCCGTCGCGGCGCTCGGCGGCGATGTAGCCGACCTTCCAGCCGACCACCTGGTCATCCCAGGCGGCAATGGCCAGGTCCTGCACCTGGTAGGCACCGACCAGGTCCGCCGGGATATCGCCCGGGAAGGCAGGCAGGGCCTGCCCTGCGCGGCGCGCCGTGGTGAAGGCGTGGGCGATCGCGGCCGCATCGTCCGGCGGCGGCGTCTGCCCGTGTGTGCCGTGTTCGTTGCTCAAGAACGGTCTCCCTGTGTTTGTTGCACTGCCCATCGACAGCGTCTGCAGGAGGTGTATATGGTAAACCGGTGTCATCGTGCAAGCCGCAGCGCATCAAGTGCCACCGGACCTTGCCTTGGGGCACGCTGTCCCCTGCCTTCGGAGCCTTTGCCTGCCATGCGTCTGCGTCCTGTGGTGCTGTTGTTGTGCGGTCTGCTGTTGGCCGCACCGTTGATCGGTGGCGCCACGCCACTGCGCGAAGGCGAGCGGCCCGGCCAGGAGCTGGCGGGCGAGCAGATCGCGCTGTGGCCAGCCGGGCAGGTGCCCGGCGAACACGGGAAGCCCAGGCCGCCACGGGTGGTCGAACGCAGCCGCGACCCGGCACACCCTGACCGCTACGTCGACCAGGTGGACGCGCCGTACCTGCTGGTGCACACCCCTGCGCGCAGCAACGGCCGTGCCCTGCTGGTGATTCCCGGCGGCGGCTACCAGCGCGTGGTGATCGACAAGGAAGACAGCGCCTTGCTGCCCGAGTGGGTGGACCGCGCCGGCTACACGCTGTTCGTGCTGCGTTACCGGCTGCCGCAGCCGGGCCGCGATCGCCAGGCCGCGCTGGCCGATGCACAGCGTGCGATGCGCGTGGTGCGTGCGCAGGCAACCCAGCGTGGGCTGGATGCACAGCGCGTGTCGGTAATGGGCTTCTCCGCCGGCGGACATGTGGCGGCACGGCTGGCCACCGGCTTCGATGTTCCGGCCTACCCGGCGCGCGATGCGATCGATCAGCTGAGCGCGCGACCGGCACGGGCGGTGCTGGTGTATCCGGTCATCGACATGGGTGCGCATGCACACAGCGGTTCGCGCACGCGCCTGCTGGGCGAACAAGCGGATCCGGGGCTGGCAGCGCAGTATTCAATGCAGCGGCAGGTGCGCGCGGACATGCCGCCGACCCTGCTGGTGCATGCCAATGACGATGCCGTGGTGAGCGTGCACAACAGCGCGCTGATGGCGCAGGCACTGGCCGAAGCCGGGGTGGAGCACGAACTGCACCTGTTCGCGCATGGCGGGCATGGATTCGGCATGCGCATTGCGCCCGGTTCCACGCTGGCGTTGTGGCCGGCGCTGGCGCAGGCGTGGCTGGCGGGGAGTGAAACGGGGGTGGGGCCAGAGCCCCTCACCGGTGGAGAGGGAATCCGACCCCGGGGTAGCCGATGAACACCGCGCCGAACGATCTGCAGCGCCGCCGTTTCCTGCGCGACAGTGCGCGCTGGGCACTGGCCACGGCCACGGTGGCAGCGCTGCCTGCGGCGCTGGCGGTGCCTGGCCCGCGCGCCGATACGCAGGTCGTGGCACGGGTGCGTGGCGGCCGCGTGCGCGGCCAGCGCGAGCAGGGCGTTCACGTGTTCCGTGGCCTGCGCTACGGCGCCGACACCGGTGCCTACCGCTTCCAGCCGCCGCGGCCGGAGGCGCCGTGGCGCGGCATTGCCGATGCACTGGAGTACGGCGCGGCGGCACCGCAGGGCGGCGGCGAAGGTCCGGGCAGCGAAGACTGCCTGTTCCTCAACGTATGGACCCCGGCACTGAACGACGGCGCGCGCCGCCCGATCCTGCTGTACATCCACGGTGGCGGCTTCAACAACGGCTCGGGCAGCGACCCGCTGTACGACGGCAGTGCATTGTGCCGGCGCGGCGATGTGGTGGTGGTCACGCTGAACCACCGCTTGAATACCTTCGGCTATCTGTACCTGGGCGCGCTGGGCGACCCGCGCTACGCGATGTCCGGCAACGCGGGCCAGCTGGATCTGGTGCAGGCCCTGCACTGGGTACGCGCGCATGCGGCCGTGTTCGGCGGCGACGCCGACAACATCACCGTGTTCGGCCAGTCCGGGGGTGGCGCCAAGATCGCCACGCTGATGGCCATGCCCGCCGCGCGCGGCCTGTTCCAGCGCGCGTGGACCATGAGCGGACAACAGGTGACCGCGGCCGGTCCGCGTGCAGCGGCGCAGCGCGCCGCGCTGGCCATGCAGACCGTAGGGGCGGCGGACATGACGGCGCTGCTGCGCCTGCCGACCGCCGATCTGCTGGCCGCCATCCGGGCCCGCGATCCGTCGCGGGTGGAAGACACCGCGCTGTACTTCGGTCCGGTGCTGGACGAGGTGGTACTGCCGGTGCATCCGTTCTGGCCGCAGGCGCCGGCTCAATCGGCGGCCATCCCGATGGTGATCGGCAACACCCGCGACGAGACCCGCGCGTTCCTGGGCAATGACCCGGCCAACTTCGCGCTGGACTGGGACACCCTGCCGGCGCAACTGGAAAAGCAGCAGTTCGTGGACCTGCTGCCGTCGGTGGTGATCGAGGCGTATCGGCGCATGTACCCGCACTACACGGCGTCGGAGGTGTTCTTCGCCGCCACCACCGCCGGCCGTTCATGGCGCGGCGCAGTGGAGGAACTGGAGTCGCGTGCACGGCAATCGGCTGGCGCCGCGCCCACCTGGGCCTACCAGCTGGACTGGCCTTCGCCGGTGGAGGAGGGCCGCCTGCGCGCCTTCCATACGCTGGATATCCCGCTGGTGTTCGACAACGCCGGGCTGCCCAGCGCGCGCACCGGCGGCGGCAGCGAGGCGCGTGCACTGGCGGCGCGCATGAGCGATGCGCTGATCGCCTTTGCCCGCCACGGCGATCCCAACCATGCCGGTCTGCCGGCATGGGCGCCGTACAGCCTGCCGCAGCGGCGCACGATGCTGTTCGACGTGCACAGCCGCGGCGCCGATGACCCGCGTGGTGGCGAGCGCGAGCTCTACCAGCGCGTGCCTTTCCTGCAACGAGGAACTGCTTGAGATGCGTGTTCTGTCTGTCCTGCTGGCCCTGCTGGCGACCAGCGCTGCCCAGGCCGCGGTCGATCCATCGATCAGTGATCGTCCGCCGCCCACGCCGATCCGCGCCAGCAAGATCGTGCTGGTGGGTGATTCCACCACCGCCGTGCAGGGGGGCTGGGGACCGCGCTTCTGCGCCGACCATGTGACCTCGTTCGCGGCCTGCCTGAATCTGGCCCGCGGCGGTCGCAGCACGTACAACTACCGCGCCGAAGGCTCGTGGTCGCTGGTCGAGGCGGAAATGCGCACACCCGGCTACGCCGCCACCTGGGTGCTGATCCAGTTCGGCCACAACGACCAGCCGGGCAAGCCGGGGCGTTCCACCGATCTGCAGCACGAGTTCCCCGACAACCTGCGGCGCTACGTGCAGCAGGTGCGCGCCGCCGGTGCCCAGCCGGTGCTGCTGACCCCGCTTACCCGCCGCCAGTTCGTCGATGGCGTGCTGGTGGATGATCTGGCGCCCTGGGCCGACAGCGTGCGTGCGGTGGCGCGCGAACTGCACGTGCCGCTGGTGGACCTGCATGCGCGCAGCCGCGCGCTGGTGCAGGCGCTGGGGCCGGTGCCGGCCATGCAGTTGGCGCAGGCACCGGCCAACCAGGCGCAGGTGGCCAGTGCGCTGGACGGCACCACGGTGGGCGCCAGCCCGGCCGTGGCCGGTGCACCGGCGGCAGCGCAGAACGCCGCCCTGGAACCGATGGGGCAGGCCAAGCGGGCCTTCGATTACACCCATCTGGGTGCGGACGGCGCGGCGGTGTTCGCCAGCCTGGTGGCGACCGAGCTGGCCCGCGAGGTGCCGGCGCTGCGCCCGTTGCTGCTGCCATGATGTCGCGATTCGCACGCCATTTTCTGCAATTTTCGGCAAAAACTGTCGCATTTGGCTTTATGGCCGACTGCGCGCGCGGATGACAACATTCTGTTAACCCCGCTCGCCTAGACTGGCTGGCATGGGAGAGCGATTCACACCACTGCCGTTTGCGGGCCGGGAGCGCCTGCTTGCGGCCATCGACGGCGCCGTCTGCCTGGCCGATCCACGCGCGATCACTGGCGCCCTGCAGCGCGTGCTGCGCGAGGCCATCGCCGATCCACAGATCCAGTTACCGCCCTGCGTACGCCGCCCGGTGGACGGCCACTACGCCCGGCGCGAGCTGCACCGCAGCCCGACGCTGGGCTACAGCGTCATCGCCATGTGCTGGGGCCCGGGGCAGGGCACGCCGCTGCACGACCACGATGCCATGTGGTGCGTGGAGGGGGTCTGGCAGGGCGAATTGATCGTTACCCCGTATGCGCTGCTGGAACGGCAGGGCGAACGCCACCGCTTCGCCGCGCAGGAAGCGCTGTACGGCTACCGCGGCAGCGCCGGCAGCCTGATTCCGCCGCACGAGTACCACACGCTGCGCAACGCCAGCGATGACGAGGTGGCCGTGTCGGTGCACGTGTACCAGGGCGTGATGGAACGCAGCGCAGTGTTCGATCCACTGGGCGACGGCTGGTATCAGCGCCGGGTGAAGATGATGGAGACCGACGCGGCGTGACCGCGTGCCGCCGGACGCGGCACGCCGGCCACGTTGTTCAACCGGCTGGGCGCTGCGCTGCTTCGTAGAGTCGAGCTTGCTCGACTGCTGTTGGCGCCATGCGAAGAGCAGTCGAGCAAGCTCGACTCTACGAACGCCGGGCGTTGCGGCCCCCGCGCGCCTCCTCAACGCGGTACGTCGGCCACGTTGTTCAACACCCGGGCGTTGCCGCCTCCGCGCGCCCCCTCAACGCGGCACGTCGGCCACGTTGTTCAACCGGGTCACTTCTTCGCCGCCATCGGCCAAGGCAACGCGCACGCGCAGGCCGCTGCGGTCACCGGCCGGCAACGGCAACGACACCACCTCGGTCTTCGGCTGCAGGTCGGTCGGTGCGGCCATGGCCGGCACGTCGCTGCGGGCGATCTCGCGGCCACGCGCGTCTTCCAGCACTGCCACGCCCACGCCGCTGCCGACATGGCCCAGGCTGTGCACGGTCACATGTACCTGGCGGCCGTCCACGCGCACATCGCCGCGGCCGATGCCCAGGTCCGGGCGGGTTTCCACCGGCGTGCCCGCGCTCACCCGCTCGAACTCGAAGACTTCGGTACGGCCCGGGCGGAACTGCATCGGCACCGAGGTGCTGGTTTCCAGCTGCACCGTGCGTTCGCGCGGCGTACCGTCAATGCGCCCATCGCCGTCGGCATCCACGCCGCTGCGGATGCGCCAGGTGCCGCTGGCTACGTTCCAACCGGTCATGTCGGCGCCGATGGTGCGGTTGCCCAGGGTATGGCTGGTCACCGTGAAGCGCTCGCGGGACGGCGCATGCACCAGCAGCGCGACCTGCTCGGCGGCGCCGTCGCGGTCGAATCGCCAGCTGACCGTGTGCCCCGGCCAGCTCTGGTTGCGCTTCAGCGCGATGCCGCCCAGGCGGGCGCGCTGCAGGAATTCGCTGGGTGCTTCCACCCGATCGGACCACCAGTGGCCTTCGGTGTTCATGTACGCACGCTGCGCCTTGGCCTGCACGCCATCGGCATGCAGCGCATCGATGTACTGCAGGTCGCCGGTGGCCTGCCAGGCCATCAGGCTGGCGAAGCCGGTCTTGCCGGCCTTCGCATCGGCGGTCAGCTGCGGATACCAGTCCTGCTGGCGGCCCAGCACCTCCACGTAGTTCTCGCCCAGGTTGGCCAGCGCGCCCGGGCCGCCACGGGCCACGCGGTAATCCAGCGCCTGCAGGTACTTCGCATCGCCGGTCCAGCGCCACGCCGCCCAGAACGTATGCATGATGTCGCCGCTGCCCGAACCGTTGTTCAGTTCACCGCCGCGGGTGGCACCGGTGGCCCAGTTGATCTCGTTGGGCAGGGTGAAGCGGCCCTTGTCGTCGCGGCCGGCGTGGGCCAGGTAGCCGTCTGCCAGGCCGATCACCAGCTTGCGGCCGGTTGGATCGGCGTTGTACTGGCCGAGCAGGAACGCCGGGTGCAGCACCGGGAAGGAGTACGGCTTCTGCCACTGCCAGTTCGGTTCGCGGTAGACCTTGTTGCCACCGAACCAGTTGCTGGAGAACAGCAGATGGCCCTGCGGGTTGCGCAGGATGATGCGTTCGTCGAACGCCTTCACCGTTTCCATCAGCCGCTCCACCGTCAGCGGGTCGCCCCAGTTGAGGTAGAGCATGGCGCTGTTGGTGTTGATGCCTTCCTCGTAGGAATGCAGTTCGTCGGTTTCGATGGTGCTCAGGCCATTGCTGAACATGCCATTGCGGTACACCGCATCGGACAGTGCGGTGAGCGAGGCGTTCAGGCGATCCGGCTGCACGCCCATCAGGGCCAGGCCCGGCCACTGCTGGGTCAGGTCGGAATCGTCGGAGATACCGCCGCCGAAATCGCCGTAGGCCACCTGGCGTTCGTCGATCCACCAATCGATGAACTGCCGCACCTGGGCCAGGTCCTGCAGCTGGTGGAAGGCCCAGGCGGGCACGCCCTTGGGCACCTGCGGTGCATCGAAGGGCGGGCGACCCTGGCTGTTGTAGCTGATGTAGTTCCAGTACAACCGCCCCAGTTCGTGGTCCGGGTCCACCCGCAGCAGATCGCTCAGGTCGGCATAAACGCGTGCGTACAGGCGCTGCCGCTTGGACGTGGTGTGCTCTTCCACCAGGAAGCCCCAGTTGTCGCGCACCTGGTTGAAGCGGTCGGCCACGTGTTCCTTCAGCGCTTCGGCGCGCGGCTTGAACACCAGGCGCACCTGCGCGCCATCCAGCGCAGCGGCATCGAAGCCCGGTGCCGCCGAGGCGATGCTCAGCCACAGGCTGTCGGGGGTCAGGATGCGGTCGCGCAGGTCCAGCCACAGCGTGCGCTTCTGGCCGGGCTGCACCGACACCGAGACATCGATCATGTCGCGCGCCGGCCAGATCGGGTCCTTGATGCGGATGTTCAGTGGAATCAGGCCGTCATGCGTGGCCGGAAGATCCAGCGCGGGCAGATCGATGGCCACGCCATCCAGTCCGTCGTGCATGTTTTCCCAGCTGTAGGCCCAGCTGCGGATCAACGGCTGGTTGGCCGGCGCATCGCCCACGCCGGAGGGAATCAGCACGTGCACGATCGGGCGCGGCTGCGCCGGCAGCGTATCGGCGCTGCGGCGGCGTGAACCGGCACCCTTCGGCAGGGCCATCACCGTGCTGCGTTCGGCGGCCGGATAACGGCCGTCGATGTAGCGGCGCAGGGCGTCCAGGTTGGTGTAGTCGGGCAGGGCCTGGCTGTCGATGATGTAGGTCTGCTTCACCGTGCCTTCGGGCTCGGCGCCCTCGCTCACGTTGTAGGCCCAGATCTCCTGGATCGGCGTTTCCTGCTCCACGTTGCTGAAGCGCAGCACGCCGCCGGTCTGCGCGGGAATGTCCTGCACGCTGCGCACCACGCCCTGTGCGCGCGTGGCCAGCACCTGGGTGGCGTGCGCGGCGTCGGCGCCGTGGGCCAGGGTGCCGAAGGCCGCGCCGCGGATCTCCACCCGGTTCACCGTCTCGCCCACCGGCAGGGTCAGGTCCAGGTGCTGGCCGCTTTCAACGTAGGTGTTCCAGTCCGGCAACTGGAAGTAGTCGTTGCGGCCGGGCAGGCGCGAGCGGTTGTAGACCCCGGGCCAGGTGGTTTCGGCAATGCCGTCAGTGGCCTTCCACATCCACGCTTTCAGGTCGCGGGTGTCGGCGAACTCGATCTTGCGGATGCGCGTGCCCGTGGCCGACAACGCAGGCGGTGCGGCGCCTTCCCAGCCGAAGCGATGGCGCCAGGCGCGTTCGTCGGTGACCGCCGCCACCGCGCTGGCCGGTGCCTGGCCGCGTGCCAGCGCCGCCACGGCGGGGCCGTCCAGCATGCGGTCGTACACCCGGATGTGCTGGAAGTCGCTGCCGCGCAGGAAGTTGTAGCGGCTCTGCACCTGGTAGGGCGCCATCACCCGCCCGGCCAAACCCAACTGGTCCAGCGCGGCGTCGAAATCGCCGGTGGCTTGCGTGCGCGCCACTTCGCGCCCGTCCACGAACAGGCGCACGCCCAGGTCCTCGTCCCAGGCGAACGCCAGGTGCAGCCACTGGTCGGGCCGCGGCGGCGTGTCCATGCGGAACGACACGCGGCTGCGTGCCAGGTTGGCATCGGTCACGAACGCATCGAAGCCATGGCCGTTCCAGTCGATGCGCAGCCAGGCCATGTCCCAGCTGCTGTGATCGGCATAGCCCACGCGGAAGATCACGAACGGTGCTTCGCCCACCGCATAGCGCGGGCGCCAGTCGAAGGCCAGGGTGCCGCGCTGGGCCTGGATGTTGCCGGGCGCATCCCAGGCCAGCACGCCGTCATCTTCCCACTGGATCGCCTTGCCGCGTGCACCGTCGTCCACCACGGCGGCCTTGTCGCGGAAGTTCGGCACCGCCTCGCCCTGCGCCGTCACGGCCGTCAGTCCCTGGTTGGCATCCACGTGGAACAGCAGCGTGGGCGGTGCAGCGGCCGCCGCAGGCAGGGCGCTGGCCAGCAGCAGCGCGGCGACCAGCAGGCGGCGGCGCGGACGGGACGAAGCAGAAGCAGTGCGGTGCATGGAACCTTCCTTTCAGCAGCATTCGACGGTGCAGCGGTACGGCAAGGCAGGCAGGGGCTCAGAACTTGTAGCGCAGCCCCAGGTAGTACTGGCGACCGGTATGGGTGTAGCGGTCGGGCAGGGACAGGGCCGAGTCCACGTAACGCTCATCGGCGCTGTCCAGCAGGTTGATCGCCTCGAAGCTGACGGTCAGCTGCTTGTTGAACTTCCAGGACATGTTGAAATCCACGTTCTCCACGCTGTACTTGCCAGTCACGTCGGCGGTGGCGTACTGGTTGCCGTCCAGGTCCCAGACGTTCTCCTGGGTCAGGATCTGGTTGATGTAGGCGTCGCGGTAGCTGGTGGAAACACGCGCGCTGAAGCGGCCATCGTCGTAGTACAGGGTGGCGTTGTACGAGTTCGGCGACAGGTTCAGCAGATCGTTCTCGGTGTAGGTGGTGACGATGGTGTCGCCGCTGCCGGAACTGAAGAGGTACTTGATCTTCGAATCGACGTGGGTGTAGTTCAGCTGGATGCCGAAGTTCTTCCAGAAGCCCGGCAGGAAGCTGAAGGGCTGCTGGTAGGTCAGCTCGTAGCCCTTCAGCGGGCCACCCGGCGTGTTGAAGTAACTCTGCACGTTGAACAGCGAGTTCGGGCTGAAACCGGCCGGCAGCAGGTCCAGCGAATAGCCCATGTCCTGCCAGGTGGTCAGCAGGCGGGTGCGCTGCACGTAGGTCTCGATATCCTTGTAGAACACCGCCGCCGACAGCAGCGCGCCTTCCTGGAAGTACCACTCCGCGCTCAGGTCATAGTTGGTGGAGCGGAACGGATCGAGCTTGGGGTTGCCCAGGTTGATCGAGTAGTAGCGGTCTTCATCGACGAAGGCGGTCGGGCCGCCACTGACGCTGGGCGACAGGTTGGACAGGGTGGGGCGGGCCATGGTCTTGGCCGCGCCGAAGCGCAGCACGAAGGTGTCGGTCAGGTCCCACGCCAGGTTCAGCGAAGGCAGCCAGTCGTCGTAGCGGTGGGCAACGGTGGTGCCGACCAGCAGGCGCTCACCGGCATCGGCCGTAGCGCTGGCCACGCCCAGAAACGGTTCGCAGGCCGACGACAGATCGGTGCTGCTGGCCGCCTGGCACGGCGCGTAGCCGCTGGCATCGATCTGCGTGCGCACGTAGCGCAGGCCCAGGTTGCCTCGGAACGGCCGGTCCCACAGCTCGGTATTGAAATCGAGTTGCAGATAGCTGGCGTAGCTCTTCTCGGTCACATCGAAGTTGTTGTTCGATGCGCCGTAGTGGCCCACGCCGGCCAGCCGGTAGTCGCCGCCCAGCGTGCCGGTGTTGCAGTTGCAGTAGATATCCAGCAGTTCGGCGATGCGGCTGAAGTCGGGAATCAACCAGCCATTGGGCGTGTTGCCATCCAGGCCCTTGCCGAAGCCGTCCAGGGTGGTGGACAGGTCACCCACGCCCACGCCGTTGGGCAGCGCCTGCGACATGCGTCCGTAGCTGATGTTGCGGTACTCCTGCGTGCTCATGCCGTAGTCCTTGTAGGCCAGGCCGCCGCGCAGGGTGAAGGTGGGCGAGAGGTTGAAGGTCAGGTCGACCTTGGCGGTGTCGAACGTGTTGTCGACGTACTGCGGGTTCAGCCGCACTTCGCTGATGTTGCCGCCGCGTGCGGTGCCGTTGGCGTTCACCGGCGCGGTGCCATAGCCCAGCCACTGCCACGACGCGGCATCGCCCAGCGCGAACGGGAAGGTCATCGACGGCATGCTGGCGCCGTTGCGCATGTCCAGCACGAAGCCATCCAGGTTGCTGTTGTCGAAGCTGACCATGGAGAACACGGGGCGTTCGAAGCTGGACGAGGAATGGCCGACCAGCGCGTCCAGGCGCACGGCGTCGTTGAAGCGGTGCTCGAAGTTCAGGCTGGCCTGCTTGAACTCGGTGCTCTCTTCGATCGAGGTCGATTCGGTACGGAAATCCACGTTGTCGAACACGCCGTAGACCAGCCGGTTCTGCGCATCCACCTGCGCTTCGCGCACGGCGATCTGGGTCTTGCCGCCGTACTGCGCGGTGCGGTGCAGGTTGGCGCCCAGCGAGTCTTCGCGCTGGTCCTTATCCAGCCGCGAGTACATCAGGTCCAGGTTGAGCAGGCTGTCGGGGCTGAAACGGAACTGCAGCGCGCCGGTCACGCCCAGTCGTTCGATCTCGTGCTCGGTGCGCACGTAGCGCGGGTAGCGCGGGATCCAGGCGTTGGTGGCGGTTTCGTAGGCGGCGATGTTTTCTGCGGTGGCCGCCGGCCGGTCGATGCCGGTGCCACAGTGGGTGGCGTCGATGCCGTAGCTGCCCCAGCCGTTGTTGCGCGCCTGGTTGGCGGCACTGCCGACGCCCTGCGCGGTTTCATTGCTGGCCGGGTTGCGCGGTGTCTGCGGGTTGTAGCCCACCGGGCTGCAGAAGCCGTAGGTGCCGTTGTTGGCAGCGGTGGACTGGTTGGAGTTGCGGTAGTTGCCATGTTCCCAGCGGACCGGGTTGTAGCCTTCCTCGAAGATGGTGCGCTTGCTCCACGCCACCGACATCAGTGCGCCGAAGCGGCCATCGGCCCAGGTGTTGCTCAACAGTGCCGACACCCGCGGGTCCTTGCTGCGCGACAGTTCGTTGAAGCCGTACTGGCCGTTCAGCGAGGCCTGGAAACCGTCGTAGTCAAACGGCCGCGAGGCGCGCAGATCGACGGTGGCGCCCAGTGACCCCTCATCCATCTGCGCCGACTGGGTCTTGTTCACCTTGACCCGACTGAACAGTTCCGAGGCGAAGGTGTTGAAGTCGAAGCCACGGCTGCGGTTGACGCCGGTGGTGCCGCTGCCGGCGGTGGACAGCGCTTCCAGGCCATTGATGCGCACGCGGGTGAAGTCCGAACCCAGGCCGCGCACGGAGATCTGCTGGCCTTCGCCGCCTTCGCGGTCGATCGACACGCCGGCGATGCGCTGCATCGATTCGGCCAGGTTCAGATCGGGAAACTTGCCGATGTCCTCGGCGTAGATCGCATCGACCTGCTCGACGCTGTAGCGCTTCTCGTCCAGCGACTGCTGCAGGCTTTCACGGTAGGTGGCTTTCACCACCACCTTGTCCAGGTCCACCGCATCGGGCGCAGACGCGGCCGCTTCCGGGGTCTGCTGTGCATGGGCGGTCTGGCACAGCACCAGGCCGATCGACAGGGCAAGCACGGTGAGCGGCGCGCGGCCGCGGTGAAGCGCGAGCGACGAATCCATCTGAAATCCCCTCCCAGGGTGTCCTCAAGCGTTGCAGGTGCGTTGCTGCGTCGTGCCGGCCTCCTCCGGCACGACGCGGGTGCAACGACGTGCTGACACCGCGGGTCATGCGTGAACGTAACAAAGCACATGGGACGCGGCATCTTGCGCCGCAGCAGTGCGCCGCAGCGGTGTGTCGTTGCACGGGAATGCGGCGGCGTGCGCACACGCCGCCGCGGCTGGATCAGAACTTGTAGCGCACGCCCAGCAGGTACTGGCGGCCGGTTTCGGTGTACTGCAGCGGCAGCTGGCCGGTGGTGGGGGAGTACACCCACTCGTCGGACGCTTCGTTGGTCAGGTTGATGCCTTCCAGGCTCAGTTCCAGCTGGTCGCTGATGCGGTAGCGGATCGAAGCGTCCAGCACGGTGGTGCCGGTCATGCCGTGGTAGCCATCCAGGTTGAAGCCGGTTTCCTGGCCCGGTGCCTGGGTCAGGTAATCGCTGCGGTTGGTGGCCGACACGCGCCCCGACCAGACCTCGCCTTCGTAGAACAGCGTGGCATTCCAGGCGTTCTTCGAGGTGCCGGTCAGCTGGTTCTTCATCACCGCCACGCCGTTGCCGTTCACGTACTGGATGCTGGTGTCGACCCAGGTGTAGTTCAACTGTATGCCCAGGTTCGACCACTTGCCGGGCAGGAAGGTGAAGGGCTGGGTGTAGTTGGCTTCCACGCCGTACAGCTCGCCACCCGGGGTGTTCAGCGGAATGCTGAAGGTGAAGTCATCGTTGACCGAGGCGCCGGTACCTTCCAGCAGGCTGGCCGGCAGGCCGCTGGTGGAATACGGACGCACTTCGCGCGTGGTCTGCACGAACGATTCGATGTCCTTGTAGAACAGGCCGATGCCGGCCATCGCGCCTTCGTTGAAGTACCACTCGAAGCTCATGTCCACGTTGGTGGCGCGGAACGGATCCAGGTTCGGGTTGCCGCCGGCCACGGTGCGCGCGCCGCCGGCCACGGCCACGGTCACGCCGGGGGTCAGGTTGCCCAGGCCCGGTCGGCTCATCACCTTGGCCGCGCCCAGGCGGATCAGGAAGTCCGGGGTGATCTCGGCCACCAGGTTGAACGAGGGCAGGGTGTCGTTGTACTTGCGGTTGGTGGTGGCCGGCACCAGCACGCCGCCCACGGTGGCCGCGCCACTGGAGGTCTGTTCGGTCTGCACGTAGCGCACGCCGAAGTTGCCCGACAGCGGAATGCTGCCCAGATCGGTGGAGAACTCACCCATCAGCCAGACGCCACGGTCTTTCTCTTCCACGCTGCGGCTGTTGTTGGCACGCGGTGCCAGCGCGAACGTGCCGGTGTTGCTGTAGATATCCAGCGCATCGGCCACGGCATCCAGGTTGGGCACCACCCAGCTCGACGGCGAACCGGAGATGCCCTTCAGACCGGCCTGGCTGGTCAGGTCCACCGGCACGATGCGCGAGCCATTGGCGAAGGTCGGTACCGCGCCTTCGCTGTTGCGGCGCAGCTCCAGCGTGTCGAACGTGTAGTTCTTGGCCAGCACGCCGCCCTTCAGGCGGAAGCCGGGGCTGATGTTCCAGTTGAAGTTGACTTCGGCGGTGTCGAAATCGTTGTCCACGTACTGCGGGCGCAGGCGGATCTCGGCCAGCTCCCAGCCATTGGGGTTGGTCGGGTCGATGCCGTAGTTCAGCACCGGCGCACGGCTGTTGCCACGGTAGTCGTAGCTGTAACCATCCACATCGTACTTGTCCATGATGATGGTGGTCTGCACCGGGTTCTCGTGCTTGGAGCGCGAGACACCGACCTTGCCGTTGAGCGAGAACGCATCATTGAAGCGGTGATCGAAGTTCAGGCTGGCCTGCTTGAACTCGGTGCTCCATTCGTCGTGGCGGTTCTCGCTGCGGATGTCGACGTTGTCGAATTCACCGTAGACCAGCGCGTTGTTGCGGATCTCGCCGTTGCGCACCACGGTCACCGGCTTGCCGTCGCGGTCGGGGCGGCGGTTGGCGCCGGTAGCCGCATCGCGGTTGCGGCTGAAGGAAATCGCTTCGATGTAGTGCTCGTCGCGCGTGGCGTCGATCTTCGAGTACAGCGTATCGAGCGAGATCTCGGTGCGATCGGTCGGCTTCCACTGCAGCGAACCGGTCACGCCCAGGCGCTTCTGCTCGTGTTCCATCTGCACGTAGCGCGGGAAGCGCGGGTGATACACATCGGCGCTGCGTGCGGCCGGGAACAGCGGGCTGGCGGCAAAACCACCGTTGCTGGTGCCGTTGGCCCAGCGCCCGGTGTTGGAGCCTTCTTCCAGCGCCTGGCGTTCGGAATAGGCCACCGACAGCAATGCGCCGAAGGTGCCATCGGCGAAGGTGTTGGCGATCAGCGCGGCCATGCGCGGGTCGGCCTTTTCAGCCATCGCATTGAAGCCGGCCTGGCCACTGGCAGCGAAGGTGAAGCCGTCGTAGTCGAACGGACGCGCGGTACGCAGGTCCACCGTGGCGCCCAGCGAACCTTCCTCGACGTCGGCCGAGGCGGTCTTGCGCACGATCATCTGCGAGAACAGATCCGAGGCGAACACGTTGAAGTCGAAGCCGCGGCCGCGGTTGGTGCCGCCGCTCTGGTCACCGGCGCCCACGGTGGTCAGCGCCTCCATGCCGTTCAAGCGCACGCGGGTGAAATCCGGGCCCAGGCCGCGCACCGAGATGTTGCGGCCTTCGCCGGCTTCGCGGGTGATGACCACGCCGGGAATGCGCTGCAGCGATTCGGCCAGGTTCAGGTCGGGGAACTTGCCCACATCCTCGGCCACGATGGCATCGACCACGCCCGATTCGCTGCGCTTGATGTCCAGCGCCTTTTCCACGCTGGCGCGGTAGCCGGTGACGTTCACCGTGTCCAGGTTGGTCGCGGTGGGCGCTTCACCCTGCTGCTGCGCCGCGGCGTTTACCGACAGCGCCAGGCCGACGGCCATGGCGAGCAAGGTAACCGGTGTCTTTTTTGCGTGGTTCCGAGAATGCATGCCTTTCCCCTCTCCCAAAGGTCTGGTCTCGCGAGTGTTTCAGCGGAATGACACCGCTGGTCAAGGCGGACGGTAACAGCACGTCCCGGTTCCGGCATCTTGCACCGCAACAGACCTGCAATGTCTCCAAGATGCTTGCGGGACAATGCTTCCGACAGTTTGCTAGGCTGTGCCAACGGTCGGTTGGATTTAGAATGACACCGATAGTCAACCGCCACGCGGGTGCGTGGTGCGATTCCACGCCGTGCAGCAGGGTCTGCTGGCGGCCAGCGTAAGGGAGCGGAAATGGGTCGTGTCGTGTGTTTCGGGGAACTGCTGCTGCGGATGGGCGCGCCGGGGCGCGAGCTGCTGCTGCAGTCGCCGCAGTTGCAGGTGCACGGGGGCGGTGCGGAAGCCAACGTGGGTGTCTCCTTGTCCTGCTTCGGACATGAGGTGGCCATGGTCAGCACCGTGGCCGGCAATGCGCTGGGCGCGCACGTACTGGGCGAACTGCGCCGCCATGGCGTGGACACGCGCGGTGTGCGCCAGGACCCGGACGGCCGCATGGGCCTGTACTTCCTGACCACCGGCGCGGTGCAGCGGGCCAGTGAAGTGGTCTACGACCGCGCCGATTCGGCGTTCGCCCGCAGTACCGCCGCCGACTACGACTGGCCGGCACTGCTGCAGGGCGCACAGTGGCTGCACCTGTCCGGGGTCAGCCCGGCACTGGGCCCGGACGTGGCGCAGGCCACGCTGGAAGCAGCGCGTGCAGCGCGCGCACTGGGCGTGCGCGTGTCCTTCGACGGCAACTTCCGGCCCAAGCTGTGGCAGCGCTGGGGCGGCGATGCACAGGCGATCCTGCACCAGCTGTTCGCGCAGGCCGACATCGTGTTCGCCGACTACCGCGATATCGAGGTGATCCTCGGCCAGCGGTTCGAGCAGGCCGATGTGGTGGCCAAGGTGGACGCCGCAGCGGCCGCGGCCTTTGCGGCGTTCCCGCAACTGCAGTGGATGGCCTGCACCCAGCGCCAGGCGATCAGCGTGGACCACCACGCTCTTGGCGCGCTGCTGCTGGGCCGCGATGGCACCCGGGCACAGGCGCCGGTGCGCCAGCTGCAGGGCATCGTCGATCGCATCGGCGGCGGCGACGCGTTCGCGGCCGGCATCCTTCATGGCATCCTGTCCGGCTTCGATGCCGAGGCCACCGTGCGCTTCGGCCTGGCCGCCGGCGGACTGAAGCATTCGATCCCCGGCGACTTCAACCCTGTCAGCGAAGCTGACGTGCTGGCCCTGGTGGGCGAGGAGCGATTCGATGTCCGGCGCTGATCCGCGCGTACGTGCGGTACTGAAACTGGCCCCGGTGATCCCGGTGTTCACCCCCGATGACGTGGACGACGCGGTGCAGGTGGCACAGGCCCTGTTCCGCGGCGGCCTGCCGGTGATCGAGGTGACCCTGCGCACGCCGCGCGCGCTGGAGGCGATCAAGGCGATGGTCGAGGCCGTGCCCGACGCCGTGGTCGGCGCCGGCACGGTGATGACCCCGGCGCAGATGCAGGCGGCGAAGGCGGCCGGTGCGCGCTTCGCGGTGTCGCCCGGCGCAACACCCACCCTGTATGCCGCCGCTCGCGATGCGGACCTGCCGTACCTGCCGGGCGTGGCCACCGGGTCCGAACTGATCGTGGGTTTCGAGCACGGCCTGGACACCTTCAAGTTCTTTCCGGCGGTACAGGCCGGGGGCGCGGCGTTGTTGTCGGCCTGGCACGGCCCGTTCGCCGATGTGCGCTTCTGCCCGACCGGCGGCATCAGCGTGCAGACCGCGCCGCAGTTCCTGCACCTGCCCAACGTGCTGTGCGTGGGCGGTTCCTGGCTGACCACCGCTGCGCTGGTGCAGGCACGCGACTGGCAGGGCATCGAAGACCTGGCACGCCAGGCCTCGGTGCTGGCCAGCTGAAGGCCACCACGCCGGTAGAGTCGAGCTTGCTCGACTGGCCTTTCTTCGCAGACCGGCGCCGTTGGTAGAGTCGAGCTTGCTCGACTGGCATTTCGCGTAGAGCAGTCGAGCAAGCTCGACTCTACGGGGCGGGTTTGTCGAGCAAGCCCGCCATTGCCAGCGGGTGGGTCGGGCAAACCCGGCATTGCCGCGCGTTCAACCGCCGCGCGGTGCGCCCAGCCGCCGGTACAGCGTGCTGCGGCTGATTCCCAGCCGCTTGGCCGCTGCGCTTACATTGCCCTCGCACGCGGCCAGCGCCTGGCGCATCGCCGCTTCGGCAATCTCCCCCAGTACTGCATTGGGCGCCGCCACGGGCGGCAGCGCATCCACCACACCGTTGCGCACGACGTCGGGCAGCAGTTCCGGACCCGGCGGTTGGCCCGGCCCGGCCAGCGCCACCAGCGTGCGCAGGCAGGCACTGAGCTGGCGCAGGTTGCCCGGCCAGGCACAGGCCACCAGCGCGGCACGCGTGGCAGCCGGCAGCGCCTGGTCGTGGCCCAGCTGCTGCCACAGCGCATCGACCACCGCGCCGCGATCAGCATGCTGGCGCAGTGGTGCCAGGGTCACCACGTGGTCGGCGATGCGGTAGTACAGATCCGCGCGGAAGCGCCCGGCGGCCACCGCCTGCGGCAGGTCGCAGTGGCTGGCGCAGACCAGGGCGAAATCCAGCTTCACCGGCTTGCCGCCGCCCAGCGGTGACAGCTCACGCTCCTGCAGCACGCGCAGCAAGCGGGGCTGCAGCGCCAACGGCATGTCGCCTATCTCGTCCAGGAACAGCACACCGCCCTCGGCCTGGCGCAGCAGCCCCGTGCTGCCGTGGCGGCGCGCACCGGTGAAGGCACCTTCCTCGTAACCGAACAGCTCCGATTCGATCAGGCCCTCAGGCAATGCAGCGCAGTTCACCGCTACGAAGGGCCGACCGGCGCGCACGCTGCGCGTATGCAGCTCGCGTGCGAATACCTCTTTGCCGGTGCCGGTTTCACCCTGCAGCAACACCGGCAGGCCGGCCTGCAGCACGCGCCCTGCGGCGTCCAGCTGGCCCTGCTGGGTGGCGTCGAACAGTGGCCCGGGAGGGACCGGCGCCACGACCGGGCGCGCAGGCGCCACGCGCTGCACCGGTACCGCGTGCGCACGCCGCGTTGCGCGTGGCTGGCGCTGTCCATACAGACGGCGCCCCTGCCGGTCCAGCAGCACGCCATCGTCGGCCAGGCGTGACAAGGGCTGTTCGAAGAGGGCTTCATACGGGGTCCGCCCGATGTCGTGGCGCTCCAGCCCGAACAGCGCCAGGCCGGCGCGGTTGGCCGCCACCAGGCGCCCACCGCGGAAGCCCAGCACGCCTTCCCGCGCACTGCCCAGCAGCACCGGTTGATGGTGCAGGCGCAGCAGCTCGCAGTCGGGCAGCCCGTCGGCGAAGCCGCGATGTTCGATCTGGGCCACCGCCTGCCGCACCAGGGCCAGCGCGTGCAGGTGCGGCAGGCGCGCGTCGCCGGATACGTCCAGCACCCCCAGGCATTGCCCGTGCGGGTCCATGATCGGTACCGCCGAGCAGGTGAGGATGCCGTGCGGCGCGAAGTAGTGTTCGCCACCGCGCACCTGCAGCGCGCGCCCTTCCACCAGCGCGGTGCCAATCGCATTGGTGCCCACGCTGGTTTCGTCCCAGCGCACGCCCGGCATCAGCGCCACGCGGCCGGCCTTGTCCAGGAAGCCGGTGCTGCCTTCGGCATCCAGGATCCAACCATCCTCGTCGGTCAGCAGCACGATGCTGCCGCTGTGGGTCATCTCCGCCGCCAAGCCTTCCAGCTCGGGCCGGGCCTGCCGCCACAATCGCTCGCGGCGCTGACGAAGCTCGCGCAGGCGACCATCGGTCAGTGGTTCGGCGTTGGGTTGTGCGTCCACCAGCAGGCCATGGCGCTGGCAGCGCTGCCACGAGTGCAGGATGGCATCGGGCACCGCGCCCACCGGCGCCGCACCGCGTTCGAAGAAACTGCGCCGGGCACTGCCCAGGCGCGGGTCGGGAGCAAGCGGGGACACCGACAGCCTCCTGTGTCGCATTCTGCGACAGTTGTTTCAGGACCTGTCCCGATTAACAGCACATCGCGTGCTCGACCGCAAGGAAGGGGCCTGCTGCAGCGCCGCAGCCGCGCACCCGATCCGCAGGCAGGCCACCGCAGGACCTCGTGACGCGCTGCAGCACGCCACAGTTGGCACCGTCCTTGCGCCAGCACGGGCACTACGCCAACCCGTTGGGAGCCCCGCATGAACGCCGTACCGTCCACCCGCCCGCATGCCACCGACCCGCGTTCGATCTTCAAGCCGCGCTACGGCAACTACATCGGCGGCGACTGGGTCGCGCCGCGCAGCGGCCAGTACTTCGACAACACCTCGCCGGTGAACGGGCAGGTGTTCACCGAAGTGGCCCGCTCCAATGCCGAGGACGTCGAAGCGGCGCTGGACGCGGCCCACGCCGCCAAGGAGGGCTGGGGCCGCACCCCGGTTGCCCAGCGCGCGCTGGTGCTGAACCGTATTGCCGACCGCATCGAGCAGAACCTGGAACTGCTGGCGCACGCCGAGACCTGGGACAACGGCAAGCCGATCCGCGAAACGCTCAACGCCGACCTGCCGTTGATGGTCGATCACTTCCGCTACTTCGCCGGTGCCCTGCGCGCGCAGGAAGGCAGCCTGTCCGAGATCGATGCCGACACCGTGGCCTACCACTTCCACGAACCGCTGGGCGTGGTCGGGCAGATCATTCCATGGAACTTCCCGCTGCTGATGGCGGCGTGGAAGCTGGCGCCGGCACTGGCCGCCGGCAACTGCGTGGTGCTGAAGCCCGCCGAGCAGACCCCGGCCTCGATCCTGGTGCTGATGGAAGTGATTGGCGATCTGCTGCCGCCGGGCGTGCTGAACGTGGTCAACGGCTTCGGCCTGGAAGCGGGCAAGCCGCTGGCCAGCAACCCGCGCATCGCCAAGATCGCCTTCACCGGTGAAACCACCACCGGCCGCCTGATCATGCAGTACGCCAGCCAGAACCTGATTCCGGTCACCCTGGAGCTGGGCGGCAAGTCACCCAACATCTTCTTCGCGGACGTGATGGCCGAAGACGATGATTTCCTCGACAAGGCGGTGGAAGGCTTCGTGATGTTCGCGCTGAACCAGGGCGAGGTCTGTACCTGCCCCTCGCGCGCACTGGTGCAGGAATCGATCTACGAGAAATTCATCGAGCGCGTGCTGGCGCGCGTGGCGGCGATCGTGCAGGGCGATCCGCTGGACCCGAACACGATGATCGGCGCGCAGGCATCGAGCGAGCAGCTGGAAAAGATCCTGTCCTACATCGATATCGGCCGCCAGGAAGGCGCCGAAGTGCTGATCGGCGGCGAGCGCAACACGCTGCAGGGCGACCTGGCCGGCGGCTTCTACGTGAAGCCCACCGTCTTCAAGGGCCACAACCGCATGCGCATCTTCCAGGAAGAAATCTTCGGGCCGGTGGTGGCGGTGACCACCTTCAAGACCGAAGAAGAAGCCCTGCAGATTGCCAACGACACGCTGTACGGCCTGGGTGCCGGCGTGTGGAGCCGCGATGCGGCGCGCCTGTACCGGGTCGGCCGCGCGATCCAGGCCGGGCGGGTGTGGACCAACTGCTACCACGCCTATCCCGCGCACGCGGCCTTCGGCGGCTACAAGCAGTCGGGCATCGGCCGCGAGAACCACAAGATGATGCTCGACCACTACCAGCAGACCAAGAACCTGCTGGTGAGCTACGCGCCGAAGAAGCTGGGTTTCTTCTGAAGTTTGATCGTGATCAAGGCGCCGGTTCTGCGCCGGCGCCATTCTGTCCGCAAGCGCACTACGGAGATCCATGCATGAACAGAACCATGAAGGCCGCCGTTGTCCGTGAGTTCGGCAAGCCGCTGGTCATCGAAGAAGTGGTGGTACCGCGCCCGGGGGCGGGCGAGGTACTGGTCAAGATCGAGGCCTGTGGCGTCTGCCATACCGACCTGCACGCCGCCGAGGGCGACTGGCCGGTGAAACCGAACCCGCCGTTCATCCCCGGCCACGAGGGCGTGGGGCACGTCGTGGCCGTGGGTGGCGGGGTCGGCCACATCAAGGAAGGTGACCGGGTCGGCATCCCCTGGTTGTACTCGGCGTGTGGCCATTGCGAACACTGCCTGGGTGGCTGGGAAACGCTGTGCGAAACACAGCGCAACACCGGCTATTCGGTCAACGGCGGTTTCGCCGAGTACGCACTGGCCGATGCCAACTATGTCGGCCTGCTTCCCAGGGAAGTGGGCTTCGTGGAGATCGCGCCGGTGCTGTGCGCCGGGGTGACCGTCTACAAGGGCCTGAAGGTGACCGACACCAAGCCCGGCGACTGGGTGGTGATTTCCGGCGTCGGCGGCCTGGGCCACATGGCCGTGCAGTACGCACGCGCCATGGGCCTGAACGTGGCGGCGGTGGACGTGGACGATGCCAAGCTGAAGCTTGCCCAGCGCCTTGGCGCGCAGGTGACAGTGAATGCGCGCAGCACCGATCCGGCTGCATTCCTGAAGAAGGAAATTGGCGGCGCGCACGGTGCACTGGTCACCGCGGTGTCGCCCAAGGCGTTCGAACAGGCACTGGGCATGGTCCGCCGCGGCGGCACCGTGTCGTTGAACGGGCTGCCGCCGGGCAACTTCCCGCTGGATATCTTCGGCATGGTGCTCAATGGCGTGACCGTGCGCGGTTCGATCGTCGGCACCCGCCTGGACCTGCAGGAATCGCTGCTGTTCGCCGCCGAGGGCAAGGTGGCGGCAACGGTCAGCACCGACCGCCTGGAGAACGTCAACGACGTGTTCGCGCGCATGCATGCGGGTACCATTGAAGGCCGCGTGGTGCTGGACTTCGCCGCCTGACCCTCCCGCGCACGGCTGCCGCGCCCGTCCCCCTCTCCCACGGGCGCGGCGGCTGTGCAAGGGGTCAGATCCCTCTGCCACTGGCAGAGGGCTCTGACCCTCGAACGAGGCCACCATGAACGACCTTCCGCCACAGGTCACCGCCACCCTGGCCGCACTGCAGCTGATCGACACGCTGCGCGCACGCCATGGCCCGCTGCTGTTCCATCAGTCCGGCGGCTGCTGCGATGGGTCCTCGCCGATGTGTTTCGCACAGGGCGATTTCATCGTCGGCGACCGTGACGTCTGCCTGGGCGAGATCGGCGGCGCGCCGTTCCACATCAGCCCGTCGCAGTTCGAGTACTGGAAGCACACACAGCTGATCATCGACGTGGTGCCCGGCCGCGGCGGCATGTTCTCGCTGGAGAACGGCGAGGGAGTGCGCTTCCTGGTGCGCTCGCGGTTGTTCAGCGATGCAGAGTTCGCCGCCTTGCAGGCCGCCGGCAAGGCATGACCCCTGCGGTAGAGTCGAGCTTGCTCGACTGGCCTCACCCGTAGAGTCGAGCTTGCTCGACT